>DASYKU010000096.1 GCA_035995165.1 Mycobacteriales bacterium | reverse complement strand
GGCGATGGGGGGTTCGACGGCGACGACGACGTCTGGGGTGGGGAGGGGAGCACTGCGGTCGGCGTTGGATCGCCACCGCCGCACCCCGCGACAGCAGCAACTACAACGACCGCGGCTAGAGCAATCCTGACACCCACGAGGCAAACCTAGCGTGCCCTTTGCCCTCGTTCCATGCCGAAAGGTCGATCTGTGGGAACCCTGCTCAACCTGTTGGGAATGACAACGCCGGATGGCGCGGATCGTCCACTCGGATGAGCACGTCGGCCACACTCTCGGGGCCGACCTCCTGCTCGTACCGCGTATAGGCCGGCAGCATCCAGCGCGCCGACTCGTCCGTCCGTCGCTCCCGCGCGCCGGCCGATAGCCGCAGATGCACCGTGAGGTCGAACGGCAACCCCTGCCCGAGCAGCAACGTCCCGTCCACGATCAGGACGGCCTTGGGCGGTGCGGCGACATAGGCCGCCCGAGTCGCACGGTCCGTCGTCGGATCCCACAGCGTGGGTAGGTACGAACCCGAGCCGCCGGGACCGAGCGGATCGAGCACCTCCCGGCGCAGTGCCGCCGCATCGAGCCGGTCGTCGTAGAAGGCGTCAGGATCGGTCCGCCCGCGTTCGAGCCGGACCGACGCGGGCCGGAGGAACCAGTCGCTGCCGACCCGCAGCACCGGCCGGCCGGCCAGCCGGAGCGGATCGACGAGCGCGTCCGCGAGTGCAGCCGGAGCTGCCGCCGGGTGACCGTCGACCGCGACACGCAGCACGTACGGACACGGGGCCGCAGCGCGGTCCACGATGCCGGCCACCTCGTCGGCGAGGCGATCCGCCGCGACGGGACGCGGCGCAGACATCACCCCACCACCCTAAGCGGCGCCTCGCCCGACCCCGGAGCGGCAGCCCGCGCGGGAACGGACCGCCGATGTGGCGCAATGGTGCGGACCGCCCGGCCGTCACCGAGCGGCTCCGACGAGCCCCGCGGCCGGTGCCGGCCGTCCGCCAGCAGGCACTGAGCAGTCGACCCACCGTCCCCGATCAACCCGGCAGGGCAGCGAGGCCGGACGGACCCGCGGGCACCGGGCGGCCCGGCCGCCTCCCCGATCGGCCCGGAAGGGCAGCGAGGCCGGACGAGCGGCCGGCCACCGAGCGGCCCGACCCGCCGACCCGATCGGCCCGGCAGGCAGCCAGGCCGGACAGGGCCGACACGGCGACGGAGTCGCACGGCCCGACCGCGGCGCGGCGGAACGACGCGAGCCCGGCTTCGCCGGGGAGGCGAGGCCGGGCTCGGCGGGCGAAACGATTCACCGTTCGGCGCGGGCGTGACGTCCGTGCGGTGCCCGTGGAGCAGGCGCGCTTGTCGTGATCGGTGCAGTCCGTCCGTTGGTGCTCACCTGCGGCGACTCGGCCCGCCGCGTCCGCCGTCGTTCGGAGCCGGAACCGGAACCCGAACCGGATCCCGACGCAGGTCCGGACCCGGACTTGGCGTCCCGCCCATCCGGCGACTGCCGCGGCTCCGGCAGCCGCTGCGTCGGCACCAACTCGGCCGGCAGCCCGATCTCCGGGTCCGTGCTCGACTCGATGACCAGCTTGGCCAGATCGTGGATCCGCAGCCCGTGCGACCGCGTCACCCTGCGTAGCTGCTCGAAGGCATCCCGAGGCGCCGCCCGCCAGCGCTCGCTGAGCACTCCGATCGCCTGCTCGACGATCACCCGCGACGACAGCGCGTGCTCAAGCTGCCGTATGGACGCGCGCAGCCGGGTGACCTCGTCCAGGCCGTCCGCGGGTCGCGGCGGCCGGGGTCCGGGCACGGTGCCTTCCGCCAGGAGGTCGGCCAGGGTGAGCGCGTGTCCCAGGTCATCGACGGTGTCCGTCGGCAGTCCCGGGAACGGTCCCTCGACCCGCCACCCGGTCGAGGTCCTTCTGATCAGAACCTCCCCGCGCGGCGTTCCTGGGAGTCCAGCGGCGTGTCGCCCTGATTCGGCGACCCCGCGGTCCACCACACCTGCACCTCCGCCCACCCTGGTGACCCTGCGGCGTCGCTACAAAGGGCCCCCCGGCTTGGCCACGCTACGTCGCCGTCCGGACACACTATCGGAGGGGTGGGTGCCCGGGCAGCCGCCGGGCGGGGTTCGTTATGCCGCGAGTGCCTGCTTCACCTGATCGATGGACGGATTGGTGAGGGCCTTGCCATCGGGGAATACCACTGTTGGCACAGTCCGGTTCCCGCCGTTCACATTCTGGACGAGCTCGGCCGCCTTCTCATCCTCTTCGATGTTCACTTCGGCGTACTGAATGCCCGCGCGATCGAGGGCCTTCTTGAGCCGGACACAGTAGCCACACCACGTCGTCGAGTAGACGGTCAGCATCGATCCTCCGTACGGGACTAGTCGCCAGACGCAACGCGCCGGGGCCGGTCACTCTTCCCCGGCCCGGCGCCTGAGAGGATGCCCCGTCGTGGAACCCGCCGATCCTGCCGAGGACGAATCCGTCCTCGCCGGGCTCGACCCGGAGCAGGAGCAGGCCGCGCGGGCGGTCCGGGGTCCGGTCTGCATCCTCGCCGGCGCCGGTACGGGCAAGACCCGGACGATCACCCACCGCATCGCGCACGCGGTCCGTACCGGCGCGGTGCCGCCCGGTCAGTTGCTCGCCGTGACGTTCACGGCCCGGGCGGCGGGGGAGATGCGGACCCGGCTGCGCGCGCTCGGGGTCGGCCGCGGTCCGGACGGTCCGGGCGTCCAGGCGCTGACCTTCCACGCCGCCGCGCTGCGCCAGCTGCGGTACTTCGGCCCTCGCGTCCTCGGCGGCCCGGTGCCGGAGCTGCTGGACAACAAGATCCGGCTGGTGGCCACCGCTGCCGCCCGGGCCGGCGTCCGCGACACCGATCGGACAGTGCTGCGGGACCTGGCCGCGGAGATCGAGTGGGCCAAGGTGACGCTCTGCCCGCCCTCGCTCTACGCGGCCCGCTCGGTCGAGGCCGGCCGGGAGCCGCCGGTGCCGGCGGCCACCATGGTCTCGGTCATGGCCGCGTACGAAGAGGTGAAGGCGCGGGCGGGCTCGCTGGACTTCGAGGACCTGCTGCTGGTCACGGCGGCGGCGATCGAGGAGCACCGGGACGTCGCCGAGGAGATGCGCTCGCGCTACCGTTACTTCGTCGTCGACGAGTACCAGGACGTGAGCCCGCTGCAGCAGCGGCTGCTGGACGCCTGGCTCGGCGGCCGGGACGACCTCTGCGTCGTCGGCGACCCGAACCAGACGATCTACTCCTTCACCGGCGCGACGCCGACCTATCTCCTCTCCTTCGGGCGCCGGTTCCCGGGCGCGGAGGTGGTGAAGCTGGTGCGCGACTACCGGTCCACCCCGCAGGTGGTCGAGCTGGCCAACCGGGTGCTCGGCCGCCGCTCGGCGCTGAAGCTGATCGGCCAGCGTGCCCCCGGTCCCGCCCCGACCTTCGCCGAGTACGACGACGAGCCGGCCGAGGCCGCGGCGGTCGCGGCCGCCTGCCGGGTCCGCATCGACGCCGGCACGCCGGCCAGCGAGCTGGCCATCCTCTACCGGGTCAACGCGCAGTCGGAGGCGTACGAGCGGGCGCTGGCCGACGCCGGCGTGCCGTACGTGCTCCGCGGCGGGGAGCGGTTCTTCGACCGGATCGAGATCCGGAAGGCGCAGCTGCTGCTGCGCGGCGCGGTCCGCTCGGCGGAGCCGGGCGAGAAGCTGGTCGACTCCGTCCGGGACGTGCTGTCCGGGCTGAGCTGGTCGCCGGACGCGCCGCCCGGCGGTGGTGCCGCGCGGGAGGTCTGGGAGTCGCTGGCGGCGCTGGTCGGGGTGGCCGAGGAGCTGGCCGCCGTGCAGCCCGAGGCCGGGCTCGGCGACCTCGTCGCCGAGCTGGACCAGCGGGCGGCGGCGCAGCACGCGCCGACCGTGCAGGGCGTCACGCTGGCCTCGCTGCACGCGGCGAAGGGGCTGGAGTGGGACGCCGTGTTCCTGGTCGGCCTGGTCGAGGGGACGCTGCCGATCCAGCACGCGCTGACCGACGAGCAGATCGACGAGGAGCGCCGGCTGCTCTACGTCGGCGTGACCCGGGCCCGGGAGTCGATCGCCTTGTCCTGGGCGCTGTCCCGCGCACCGGGCGGGCGCCGGTCGCGGCGGCGGACCCGCTTCCTGCACGGGATCGCGTCCGAGCCGGTGTCGGCGGCACGGGTCGGCGGGACGACCCGGCGGCGGGTCGGTGCGGCCGTCCCGGAGGACGCCGATCCGGAGCTGTTCAGCCGGCTGCGGGCCTGGCGTGCGGCCCGGGCCGAGGCGCAGAAGGTGCCCGCGTACGTGGTCTTCACCGACGCGACGCTGGCCGAGTTGGCGGTGCGGCAGCCCTCCGACGTGCCGTCGCTGGTGGCTGTCCCCGGCATCGGACAGTCCAAGTTGGACCGCTACGGCGAAGACGTGCTGGCGATCGTCCGGGGGGAGCCGGCGCCGTCCGGATCCGGCGGCTGAACGGCCCTCCCGCGCTGCCCCAAGGTGCAATTTCCGGCGAGTTTCGGCCACCGCGTCTAAATCCGTTGCGCGCGGTTCGGGCCGAGGCTTAGCCTCCATCTCGAATCCACGCGGCCGTCCCAACGGGACGCTGCCGCCGCACAGGAGGAGGTGGTCCGCAATGAACAGTCTGAACCCGACGCTCGCGGCGACCTCCCCTGTCATGAACCGCTGGACCGGCAAGGTCGCCCTTGAGGCGCGGTGTGCCGCAGCCACTCCGTCGGTCAAGGGGACCGGTCTGCCCTTCGCCACGTACGAGGGCGGTCCGTCCTTCCCGTCGATCGAGCGGACCCGTCCGTCCTCCGCCGACCACGGCATGCACTTCGGTGCCGTCGGCGTCATGGGTGCGGACCAGGTCAAGACGGCCGCCCTCATCCCGACCGTCGCCGTCCAGGGGGATCCGCCTCGAAGGACGCCACCTCGGTGTTGATACACACCGAACCGGCTCACCTTCGAGGCCGCGGAATCCCAGTACCTGGGATCCGCGGCCTCTTTCATTTCCCGCCCTCCGTTCATCCGTCCGAACGACCAGCTCAGGAGGTGAGCCCGGTGCGTACCCCCAGCGAAGGGGTGCTCGTCGCGGAGCCGACCACCGTCGCGATGCTCGATCTCGACCCGTTCGAGGCCGAGCGCGCGGGAGTCGAACTGCCGTGCCGAGTGCAGGACCCGGAGCTCTGGTTCGCCGAAACCCCGGTGGACCTGGAACTCGCCAAGAGCCACTGCCTCGACTGCCCGGTCCGCCGGGCGTGCCTGACCGGCGCGCTCGAGCGGCACGAGCCGTGGGGCGTGTGGGGCGGCGAGATCTTCGAGCGGGGCGTCGTCATCCCGCGCAAGCGGCCACGTGGCCGCCCGCGCAAGGAGGTCGCCGCGTGACCCACCGCCGGTCCGGCACCACCGTCCACGGCGCTCCGGCGCCGATCCAGCCGACCACGATCTTGCGAGTAGGCGCCCGTCCGCTCGCTCCTACCGTCAGGAGTACTGCGATGTTGCTGCTCAACGAAGAGCTCGCACGCGCTCGAATGCGTGAGGCCGAGGCCGTGGCCGCGGAGGTACGCCTCGGCGCCAAGGTGCACGCCATGCACAAGTGGCAGCGCCGCGCCGACCGCGCCGCCCGCCGGGCCCGCCTCGCCGCCGCCGAGATCCTCTGATCCGGTGGCGTCCCAGGAGCCGCCCGCCCCTCGCTACCGGGGCGGGCGGCTCCGTCAACCCGGACCTCAGGCCGGGTCGGCGAAGCCGGGTTGCCAGCGCTCGACGATGCCGCGGTACGGCGCATCGGCGTCGAGTTGGCAGAGCACCCCGATCGAGCCGAGCGTCACCCGGTGGATCAGCAGGTACGACGGGGGCAGGTTGAGCTGCCGCCCGATCTGCGCGGCCTCGTTGCGGGGATCGCCGATGCGGCCCGCCTCCGAGCGCATCCACTCCCGCGTGAACCGGAAGTGGGCGTGCGCCAGCGGCTCCAGCATCGGGCGCAGGTAGCTGAGCACCCGGTCCGCGTCGACGTCCAGGTCGGGCCGGACGAAGCCCTCCTGCCGGAGCCCGGCCAGCACCTCCTCGGCCTTACCGTCGATCGCCATCCGGGTCAGCCGCCCGATCGGGGCCGGCAGCCCGTCCGGGAGCCGGGCCACGGCGCCGAAGTCGATCACCCCGAGCCGCCCGTCGGCGAGCAGCCGGAAGTTGCCCGGGTGCGGGTCGGCGTGCAGCAGCCCGGCGCGGGCCGGCGCGGAGAAGTGCAGCAGGGCCAGCAGGTAGCCGGCTCGGTCCCGCTGAGCCCGGTCGCCGCCGGTGATGATCTTCGCCAGCGGCAGCCCGTCGATCCACTCGGACACCAGCACCTTGGGCGCGCTGGCCACGACCCGCGGGACGTGGATCTCCGGATCGTCCGCGTACGCCGCGGCGAAGCGACGCTGGGCGTCGGCCTCCAGCGCGTAGTCCAGCTCCTCGGTCACCCGCGCGCGCAGCTCGGCCAGCAGCGGCTTGACGTCGAGCCCGGGGGAGAGCACCGCGAACATCCGGGCGAAGCGGGACAGCTGGCCGAGGTCGGCCAGCAGCGCCGGGCCGGCCCCCGGGTATTGCACCTTGACCGCGACCGGGCGGCCGTCGGCCCAGGTCGCGCGGTGCACCTGCCCGATGCTCGCGGCCGCGGCCGGCACGTCGTCGAACTCGGTGAACCGGCGCCGCCAGTCCCGGCCCAGCTGCTCGGTCAGCACCCGGTGCACGGTCGCCGCCGGCATCGGCGGCGCGCCCTCCTGCAGCTTGGTCAGCGCCTCCCGGTACGGCGCGGCCATCTCCTCCGGGAACGCGGCCTCGAACACCGACAGCGCCTGGCCGAACTTCATCGCGCCGCCCTTGAGCTGCCCGAGCACGGCGAACAGCTGCTCGGCCGTCCGGCGCTGCAGTTCCTCGGTGACTTCGACCGCCGGCCGGCCGCCCAGCCGCTTGCCGAACCCGAGCGCCGCCCGGCCGGCCACGCCCACCGGAAGGGACGCGAGCCGGGCGGTCCGCGTCACTGCCCGCCGGGGGATGTCGGTCACGCCCCCATCCTCCCTGTTCCCGCGGCCGCGCGCCGCTTTCGGCCCGGCCCGGCCGCCGGTGGATGTGTTCATGACGGAGCTCCGCAGTCGCAGCGAGGGTGACCCGGCCAGGTCCGGCGGCGCAGGCGCCAGTCGGTGAGGCCGAGCTCCAGGCTGGCGCCGATGGCTGCGACCGGGCGTCCGTCCAGGTGGGCCAGGACCTGCAGCGCGGCCAGGCCGGCGGCCAGCGTCGCCAGCGCGACGTCACAGGGCTCCTCCCGGCGGCGGCGGACGCCGACCAGCTGGGCGGCGACCACCGGCCAGGCGGGATCCCGGTCCACCCGGTGCAGGTCGCCGCAGCGCAGGCAGCCGGTCCGGCCGGGCAGCACCAGCGGGCCGACCACGGCGGTGGTCTCCCGAACGCCGGCGACGAGGTGCGGCACCCGGCCGCGGACCAGCGCGGTCCGCAGCGAGGTGTCCACCGGGTCGGTCGAGGCGATCACGACCAGGTCCGGGCGCCGGCCGGGCGGCGGCGCGTCCGACTGGACCTCCGGGGCGGCCCGGCGCAGCGCGTCGGCCGCGGCGGCGCTGCGGGAGCGGTCCACGTCCGCGGCCGGAAAGCCGGCCGGCGCCACGTCTCCCGGGCGGACCGGACCGCGGTCGGCGACGTGCACCCGGCCGACGCCGGCGGCGCCCAGCAGGGTGGCGAGGCTCACGCCGACCCGGCCGGCGCCGTGCACGACGACGGCCGCGGCGCGCCGGCCGCGCATCACCTCCAGCGGGCTGTGTGGCGCCGGCAGCAGGGACAGCGCGGCGAGGTCCGGACCGAGCCTGCCGGCCGCGCCCACCGCCCCGAACGCGCGGCCCGTCGGCGCCGGCCGCGTCGTCACCCCGATCGACCCACCCCGCCTCGCCCCGGCGCTCCGGCCGCCTGACGTCCGAGCAGCACCGGCGGTGATCCGGGCGGTCCCGGCTGACGCTCCGTCTCCACCGGCACTCGTGTCCGCGCCGACGGAGTGCGGGCGAGCTGCGGCGGTGCTCGTCGGTCCGGCGGGCGTCGGCCGGGGCGCACGGTCGGGCGGCGGCGGGTTCGCGGGGAAGGTGACCTCGGCGAGGATGCCGGCGGCGCGGAGGTCGGCGAGGAGGTCGCAGACGAGCTCTGCGTCCAGACCGTCGCCGGCCGCTGCCGCGAGGACCTCGGACTCGGTCCGGGTGCCGTCGAGCTCCAGCAGGGCGCGGGCGGTGGGCTCGTCGATGCCGTCGACCACCACGGCCCGCTCCGGGTCGAGGCCGAGCTGCAGCGCTCCGTCCGCCCGCCAGACCGGGCGCAAGGCCGTCGGCAGCAGCGGCCGGCCCGATCCGGCGCCGGGCGTCCGGGCCCGGGCGTCGGCAGGTCCGGCGGCACGCCCGGGCGGCGGTTGCGGCACCCCGGCCGGACGCCGCGGGCGGAGCGGCAAGGTCACCACGCACCTCGTTCCTGCTGGTCGATCGGTCGTCCCCGAGCCTGCCACCGGCGGCGGCTCCCCGCCTCCGGCCGTCCACAGGACCGACCCTCGTCCACAACCCGCCCACCGGCCTTGACGATCGGGCCCGGATGGAGGAGGCGACCCGGCCCCGCCTTCCCGGGCATGCAGCCAGGGGGCGGTCCGTGACGGACCGCCCCCTGGCTGCGAAACGCGTGCGGCTACGCCTTGCCGAGGATCCGGTTCATCGTGGTCCCGCAGACGGGGCACTTGCCCTTCGCCATACGACGACCGGAGTCGCTGACCGAGACCTCACCCTCGAAGTCGCGCTTCTCTCTGCACTTCACGCAGTAGCCGTTGTAGGTGTCGGCCACGTCGTCCTCCTCGTCATCCGTACCCCCTGGCGGTTCGCGGGGAGCCGCGTCACCGTACCCGCCTGAGCACGGCGGTCACGCGTGCAGCCCCCTCGCCGCGCGGCCCGGGGACGACCCCGCACGACACTCCGGACCCGTTCGGGCCTGCTCGTCCGTTTCACGCTGTGTAATCGATCACAGACCCGGGACAACACGCAGCCCCCGGTCTCTCGGTACGCACCGCTCGCCTTCCCCTAACGGGCGGTACGTCCGGAGGCCGGGGGCTCCGTTGGGCCAGAACGCTAGAGCCGCCGGGTACGGCGGTCAACGCGGCGCACCCACAGCCTGTGGACAACCCTGTGGACAGCCTGGGGACGACACGGGGTGTCGTTGTGGACCGGCGGGGGACACGGTGTGGACACACCTCGTACGAACGGTTCACCCAACCGGCTGAGCTGCGGCGATGATGTGCACACCTGTGGAGCAGAAAAATCACAGAGCGAAACTGTCACTCAGGCCCGCTACCGTTCAGGAGTGGCTCGTACGCTTGCCGTCGACCGGGCCGCGCCCGCCGTCGAGGTGCGGCGGAGCGCGCGCCGGCGTCGGACCGTGTCCGCATACCGGGACGGCGACACGACTGTGGTACTGATCCCGGCCCGCTTCAGCAAGGCCGAGGAGCGACGATGGGTGGCCGAGATGGTCGCCCGGCTGCATGCCCGTGACGCGCGGCGGCAACGCGGACCCCGCCGCAGCGACGAGGCACTGCTGGCCCGGGCCCGGCAGCTGTCCACGACCGTGCTCGACGGCGAGGCCCGGCCCAGCAGCGTGCGCTGGGTGTCGAACATGGCCTCCCGCTGGGGCTCCTGCACGCCGACCGACGGCACCATCCGGGTCTCCAGCCGGCTGCGGGACATGCCGAGCTGGGTCCTGGACTATGTGCTCGTGCACGAGCTGGCCCACCTGCTGGTCACCGGGCACGGCGCCGACTTCTGGGAGCTGGTCGGCCGCTACCCGCGCACCGAGCGCGCCCGCGGCTACCTGGAGGGCGTCGCCGCGGCGGCCCACCTGGACCGGTCGGAGGAGGACGAGACGCCCGCCGCCGAAGTCGACCCGGGGACCGAGGGATGATCCGCCGGGCCGCCGCGCTGCTGCTGGCCGGACCACCGGCCGCCCGTGCCTGCCCACCGGGGATCGCGCCGGACGCGTTCGCCCGGGCGCTGGCCGAGGACGTCGCCGACCTGCTCGCGGACCTGCCCGGGCTCGATCCGGTGGTGGCGGCGGCCCCGGACCGGGTCGCGGACGCCGAGGACGTCGTCTGGCCCGGTACACCGGTGCTGGAGACGCGGCTCGGCCGTCCGGTCGAGGTGCTCGCCCTGCTCGCCGCCCGCGGCTACGACGAGGCCGCGGTCTTCGTCCCGGACGCGCCGGACCTGCCCGGGCTGCTGGTCGCGAAGCCGTTCTCGGCGCTGTCGACCGCGCTGGTCGCGGCCGCACCGGCCGAGGGCGGCGGTCTGGTCGCGCTGGCCGCACGCCTGCCCGTCCCGGCCTGGGTGCCGCTCGACCTCGACCTCGACGAGCCGTACGCGGTGGAGCGGCTCACGGCGGCCGCGCCGGAACCGGGCGCGCTGACGATCACCCCGTCCTGGCGTCGGCTCCGCGGTCGCGAGGACCTGGCCGGGCTCGACCTCGACCTGGAGGGCTGGGAAGCGACCCGCGCCCTCCTGACCGGCTGAGGCTCGGGCCCGGCCGAGGTCAGGAGGGGCGGGAAAGCAGCTCAGGCCTGGTTCGGGTCCAGGTCGTCGGTCTCGCCGCTGCGGCGGACGAACCCCTCGGGGTCGTCCAGGTCGTCCGCGGCCGGCAGCAGGTCCGGGTGCCGCCAGAGCTCGTCCCGGCCCTCCGGACCCTCCTGCTCGCGCAGGGTCCGCCAGAGCGTCGCGGCCTCGCGCAGCCGTCGCGGCCGCAGCTCCAGCCCGACCAGCGTGGCGAAGGTCTGCTCGGCCGGGCCGCCGGTCGCGCGGCGCCGGCGCAGGGTCTCCCGCAGCGCCTCCGCCTTGGGCAGCCGGTCGGCCGCAGCCGCGCCGACGACGTCGTCGACCCAGCCCTCGACGAGCGCGAGCAGGGTCTCCAGCCGAGCCAGCGCGGTCTGCTGCTCCGGCGTCACCGACGGCTCGAACATGCCGCCCTCCAGCGCCTTCTGCATGCTCTCCGGGTCCTGCGGATCGATCTCGGACATCGCGCGCTCGATCGCCTCGCGGTCGACCGTGATGCCCCGCGCGTACGCGTCGACGGCGTCGAACAGGCGCTGCCGCAGCCAGGGCACGTGCTTGAACAGCCGGTGGTACGCGGCCTCGCGCAGCGCCAGGAACAGCCGGACCTCGTCCGCGGGCAGCTCCAGCCCCTGCCCGAACGCGGCCACGTTGTCCGGCAGCAGCGCCGCGACCCCGGCCGGTCCCAACGGCAGCCCGACGTCGGTGCTGGCCAGGACTTCGCCGGCCAGCTTGGCCAGCGCCTGCCCGACCTGGGCGCCGAACATCAGGCCGCCCATCTGGCCGACCATGCCCAGCAGCGGGCCGGCCTCGGCCGCGGCCTCCTCGGGCACGATCGAGCCCATCGCGCCGACCACCCGGGACGCGACCGGGTCACACAGCTGGGCCCAGGCCGGCAGGGTCTTCTCGACCCACTCGACCCGGGACCAGGACTCGATCGCGGTCACCCCGGAGGGCAGCTGCGTGACCGGGTCCAGCCAGTGGTCGGCCAGCCGGATCGCCTCGGCGATCTGGGAGCGCTCGACCGGCGAGGGCGAGCGGTGCCCGGTGGCCAGCGCGGAGACGGCCATCTGCTTGGCCAGCTCCCAGTTCACCGGCCCGCTCTGGGCGGACAACATCTGCTGCAGCGCGGCGAACAGCGGGGCCTTTCCGGCCAGGTCGTCAGGGATGCCACCGGCTCCGGGCAGGCCGAAGCCCGCCCCGAAGGGCAGATCACCCGACCCGGAACCGGACCCGGACGAGCCGGACCCCGAGTCGTCTCGGTTCGGCCCGAAGCCGAACCCGAACGGGACGTCGGTCACCAGCGGCCTCCTCGCGCTGCCATGCTCCTCACGGTAGTCCTGACGAGCGAGGGGAGGGCGACGTGCCCGGGTCCGTACGCCCTCGGCGAACTGATCCCGTCGTGGCCGTCACCGGAGCCGGCTCCGGAGCCGGCGCGGCCGTCCTCGCCCACCTCACCGGCTCGGACCGGATCGGTACGGCGATCGGCATCGACGGCTGCCCGCAGCCGGCCGGGACCACCGCGGGCTGGCGCGAGGTCGACGTGCTCGACCCGGCCCTGACCGGCGCGTTCGCCGGGGTGACCGCGGTCGCCCATCTCGCCGTCGACCTCACCCCGGACGCGGACCGCGACGGCCAGCGGCTGCGCAACACCCGGGCCGCGCAGACGGTCATCACCGCCGCGTTCGCCGCCGGCGTGCGCCGGGTGGTGGTCGTCGGGAGCGCCCTGGTCTACGGCGCGTACGCGGACAACCCGGTGCCGTTGCCGGACGACGCGCCGCTGCGGGCGGTGCCGGAGGCCAGCGCGGTCGGCGACCTGCTGGAGATCGAGCGGATCGCGGCGGTGTCCCGGCGCACTCACCGCGGGCTGGCGGTGACCGTGCTGCGGCCGGCTGTGGTGCTCGGCGCCGGCGACCGGGAGCCGATGGCCGCGTTGCTCGGCGCACCCCGGCTGCTGCGGATCCGCGGCGCCGACACCCGCTGGCAGTTCTGCCACGTCTCCGACCTCGCCGCCGCGGTCGAGCTGGCCGCGCTGGCCCCGGCCGGGGTGCTGGACGGACCGGCCAACGTCGCCTGCGAGGGCTGGCTCGACCACGACGAGCTGGAACGGATCAGCGGCCGGCGCAGCCTCGAGCTGCCGGAGCGGGCCGCGGTCGGGATGGCCGAGCGGCTGCACCGGCTCGGGATCACGCCGGCGCCGCCGAGCGAGCTGGCCTATCTCATGCACCCCTGGGTGATCGACTGCGCGCGGTTGCGGGAGGTCGGCTGGCGACCGTCCCACAGCAACGCCGAGGCGGTGGCCGACCACCTGGGCGAGCGGTCCGAACGCCGGCGCGGGCCGGCCGTCGTCGGCGGGGCCGCGGCCGGTGCCGCCGTCGCCCTCGTCGGTACGGCGGCGTTGGTACGGCGCGCCCGCCGCCGCCGGTCCGGCTGACCCACGATCGCCTGTCCGTCCACTTCGGACGGTCACGACGCCGTCGCCCACGACACGCCGCGACACGGGCCGAATGGGGGGTCGGCGGCGTACCGTGAGGGTGTGTCCCCGTTGGTCTGGCTGCTGATCCCGCTGGTGGCGCTCGTCGCCGCCGTCGCGTGGGCGAGCTGGGCCGCCCGGCCACGCGGGCCGGCCGATCCGGTCGACAGCGTCGCCGCCCACCACCGTTTCGTCGAAGCGCTCGAGCGCAGCCGGCAGGACCAGCCGGACGAGCCGCGCTGACCTACCGCACGCGGGTCTTACAGCACACCTGCCTAAGCTGCGGGGCATGAGCCGACGGGTCCTCACGCTGATCACCGGCGCGGTGCTGCTGCTCGCGTTGCTGGTCGGCGGCTCCCAGCTCCCGGTGCCGTACGCGGAGCTGGGTCCGGGACCGACCCTGGACACCCTCGGCGTCGACCAGTCCGGCAACCAGATCATCCAGCTCACCGGCAGGACACCGGAGAAGACCAGCGGGCACCTCAACCTGACCACGGTCTCGGTCCGGGACCGGCTCGACCTGCTGGGGGCGCTGCGCGGCTGGCTCGACCCGGAGCGCGCGGTGGTGCCGCGGGAGGAGATCTTCCCGCCCGGCCAGACCCAGCAGCAGACCGACCAGAAGAACACCCAGGACTTCGTCACCTCGCAGAACTCGGCCGAGCTGGCCGTGCTGGCATACCTGAAGATGGCCAGGGTGATCGTGTCCGCGGTGGAGGACGACTCGCCCTCGCACGGCAAGCTCGCCGCCAAGGACGTCATCACGGCGGTGCAGGGAACGAAGGTCGCCAACATCGCGCAGCTCGGCTCGGTGCTGACGGCGACGAAGCCGGGGACCACGGTCACCGTCGCGTACGAGCGGGGCACCAGGCCCGGCACCGCCCAGATCACCACCACCTCGGGTACCGACGACAGCGGCAAGACCCGGGCGGTGCTCGGCGTCGGCGTGACGCTGCAGAGCACGGCCCCGTTCTCCGTCAAGATCGGGCTGGACGATCGCATCGGCGGGCCGTCGGCCGGGCTGATGTTCGCGCTCGGGATCCTGGAGAAGCTCGGCGCCGACGACCTCACCGGCGGCAAGTTCATCGCCGGCACCGGCACGATCAGCCTGGACGGCTCGGTCGGCCCGATCGGCGGCATCCCGCTGAAGCTGATCGCGGCCAAGGACAAGGGCGCGACGGACTTCCTGGTGCCGGCCGGCAACTGCGCCGAGGCCAGCCGGAAGCCGCCGTCGGGGCTGACACTGATCAAGGTCGACTCGCTGTCCGGCGCGATCAAGGCGCTGGACGCGCTGCGGGCAGGGCAGCCGACCCCGTCCTGCTGAGCTCAGTCCAGGGTCGCGGCCAGCGCGTCGGCCAGCGCCGGCGCCAGGTCGGGCCCGACCAGCAGCTCGTCCTCGTCCTCGCCGCGCATCCGGACGGTGCAGGCGCGGCTGCCGTTCCGCAGCACCGCCACCGCCAGCCGGGCCTCCCGCCGGGCCGGGTGCTCGGTCGCCCAGTCGAGGACGTCGGCGTGCCGCGGCATGCCCTCCTCGACCTCCGGCGGCAGCATCACGACCTCCTGGACCAGCGCGCAGCCGGCGACCTCACGGGGCCAGCCGACCTGAGCCAGCGACTCGTCCAGCGGACCGTCCGGCAGCGGGTCCTGCTCGACCGGGGTCAGCGCCTCGGCCGGCATGCGCTCCGGGTCCAGTCCCAGCTGGGCGGCGAACTCCGGCTCCCGTACGACCAGGTCAGCGGTGCGCGCGAGCGCGAACAGCTGCGGCCGCTGGTTCCATCCGGAGCCGGCGACGTGCCGCTCGATCTCGACCAGGGTCTCCTGCAGCAGCTCCGACACGGCCTCATCCTTACAGTTGTGCACCGACCCGCACGCCGGGGCGGGAACCACAGCGGTCCCCGGTAAGTTCCTCAGGCGTCCAGATCGCCCTCTCGTGGGGAGCACACCACCGTGGCCATGCGGCCGTCGCTACCGGTGCCGTCCTTGTCCCGGCGCGCCAAGATCATCATTGGCGTCGTCGTATTGCTGGTGCTCGTCCTGTCCGTGCTCGGGTCCCTGGTCCGGATGTACGTGGACTGGCTCTGGTTCGGCGAGGTCGGCTTCCGTCAGGTCTTCACCACCGGCCTGCGCATCCGAATCCTGCTCTTCTTCCTCTTCGGCGTGCTGATGGCTCTGGTCATCGCCGTCAACCTCTTCCTGGCGTACCGGTTCCGGCCGCCGTTCCGGCCCATGTCGCTGGAGCAGCAGAACCTGGAGCGCTACCGGTCCGCGCTCGAGCCGCGCCGCCGCCTGATCGTCATCGGCATCTCGGCGGTGCTGGGCCTGTTCACCGGCATCACCGCCCAGGCGCAGTGGCAGACCTGGCTGCAATGGCGCAACGGGACGCAGTTCGGGATCAAGGACCCGCAGTTCGGGATCGACCTCTCGTACTACACGTTCACGTACCCGTTCCAGCGGTTCATCCTCGGCCTGCTGTTCACCGCGATCGTGCTGTCGCTGCTGGCGGCGGTGGCGGTGCACTACCTCTTCGGCGGGGTGCGGCTGCAGACGCCGGGGGAGAAGGTCACCCCGGCCGCCCGCGTGCACCTGTCCGTGCTGCTCGGCATCTTCGTGCTGCTGAAGGCCGCGGCCTACTATCTCGACCGGTACGGGTTGCTCTTCAACGAGCGCGACGGCCGGACCGGTGCGTCGTACACGGACGTCAACGCGGTGCTGCCGGCCAAGACGATCCTCATGTTCGTCGCGCTGATCTGCGCGGTCGCGATCCTGGCGAACATCTTCCTGCGCTGGGTGCAGCTGCCGGCCATCGCGATCGTGCTGCTGCTGCTGACCTCGATCGTGGCCAGCGGGATCTACCCGGCGATCGTGCAGCAGTTCAGCGTCCGGCCGAACGCCAACGAGAAGGAAGCGCAGTACATCCAGCGCAACATCCAGGCCACGCGGGCGGCGTACGGGATCACGTCGACCAGCGAGGGCGGGAAGGTCAACCAGCAGCAGTACAACGCGAACACGGACGTCGCGTCCGCGCGCAACGCGCTCACCTCGGACAAGTCGACGATCCCGAACGCGCGGCTGCTGGACCCGAACATCCTCAGCCCGACCTTCCGGCAGTTCCAGCAGATCCGGAACGTGTACGACTTCCCGGAGAAGCTGGACATCGACCGCTACACGATCAACGACAAGGAATCCGACTACGTCGTCGCGGTCCGGGAGCTGAGCTCGGACAACCTGACCGGCAACCAGACCAACTGGATCAACCGGCACACGTTCTACACGCACGGCAACGGCTTCGTCGCCGCGGCCGCGAACGAGAACCTCACCTCGCAGGCCGACTTCACCGAGGGCGGGCTGCCGGCGACCGGGCCGATCAAGGTCAACCAGCCGCGGATCTACTACGGCGAGCTGATCTCGGACTACTCGATCGTCGACACCAACTCCCGCGGCGAGTTCGACCGGCCCAACAACAGCGGCGACGACCAGCTGTTCCGGTACAACGGCAGCGGCGGGGTGAGCCTCGGCAGCTTCTTCAACCGGCTGGCCTTCGCGGTCAACTACCGCGAGCGCAACATCCTGCTCTCCAGCGCGATCAACGGGAACTCCAAGATCCTGTTCGTCCGCGACCCGGCCGACCGGGTGGAGAAGGTGGCGCCGTTCCTCAAGGTCGACGGCGACCCGTACCCGGCTGTCATCAACGGGCAGGTCGAGTGGATCGTGGACGGCTACACCACGATCAACAACTACCCGTACTCGGAACGCCAGACGCTGGGCGAGGTCGCGGCCGACTCCCGGACCGGGCAGGGCACCCGGGCGCTGCCCCGGCAGGACGTCAACTACATCCGCAACTCGGTGAAGGCGACGGTCAACGCGTACACCGGCAAGGTCACGCTGTACGAGTTCGACGAGAACGACCCGGTGCTCAAGACCTGGATGAAGGCGTACCCGGGGATCATCCAGCCCAAGAGCCAGATCAGCGACGAGCTGGCCGAGCACCTGCGCTACCCCGAGGACCTGTTCAAGGTCCAGCGCGAGCTGCTCACGCGGTATCACGTGACCGACCCGCGGCAGTTCTTCAACACCCAGGACTTCTGGCGGGTGCCGGCCGACCCGACGACGGGGCAGGGCGCCGCCCAGCCGCCGTACTACATCGTGGCCCAGGCGCCCGGCCAGAAGGCCCCGGTCTTCCAGCTGACCAGCGCGCTGAACGCGCTGTCCCGGGACAACCTGGCCGCGTACGTCACGGTCTCCAGCGACCCGGCCGACTACGGCCAGATGCAGGTCCTGGAGTTACCCGGCAGCCAGGCCGTCCTCGGTCCTGGCCAGGTGCAGGGCCGCTTCGGGTCCCAACCCGAGATCGCCCAGACGATCACGCTGCTGAACTCACAAGGGTCCCAGGTCCGCTACGGCAACTTGTTAACCCTGCCCGTCGGCGGCGGGCTGCTGTACATCGAACCTCTGTACGTCGAGGCGGCTGGACTGCCGTACCCGATCCTGCAGCGTGTGCTGGTCGCCTTCGGTGACCGGGTGGCGTTCGCGTCGTCCCTGACCGGTGCGCTCGACACGCTGTTCGGAGCGGGCGCCGGTCAGCAGGCGCCGGATGCCAGCGGTGGGACCGGTACGTCGCCGAGCCCGAGCCCGTCCGCCTCCACCTCGACATCACCGACGCCGGCGCCTCCGAGCGGCACCGGTGGGGGAACGGTGTCACCGCAGCTGCAGGCCGCGCTGACCCAGTTGGGCACGGCGTACACGAACCTGCAGACGGCGTACCGCAGTGGGGACGTCACCCGCATCGGCCAGGCGCAGACCGCGCTGAACCAGGCCGCGGCGGCCGTGGCGACGGCCCGCGGCGGAGGCTAGGAACTGGACCGGACGCAGCCGGCGGGCGGATTTGCACCCGACCCGCCGGCTGCGTAAGGTAGATCAAGGCGACGCGGGGTGGAGCAGCTCGGTAGCTCGCTGGGCTCATAACCCAGAGGTCGTAGGTTCAAATCCTACCCCCGCTACCACTCTGACCAGGGCGTTCGATCTCCGGATCGAGCGCCCTGGTCGCATTTCCGGGCTCGTTGCTCACGGACCCGTGGGCCGAGCATGAGATCGGGACCTTCTTCGCCGCATCCTCGTCGCCGCTCGGGAGTACGTGCGAGTACGGCTGGAGCGTGAACGCGACCGAGGCGTGCCGGTCCGCACCCGGCCGGTCAGCGCCGCGGCGGAGGCGCGGCCAGAATCCACCCGGGCGAACAGGTTCAGTGGTCGCGGCGTTCACCCGCCGGCGGTGGCGGCCCGGCCGAAGATGGCCAGGACCCGGTCCTGCGCGTCCGGGGTGGCAAGGACGAGGACCCTGTCGCCGGCGCGCAGCCGCGTGTCGTCGCGGACGGGCAGCGGCCGGTCGTCACGGACGACGAGGCTGATCCAGCTGTCCTCGGGCAGCTCGTGCAGTTCGTCGATCCGGCGGCCGTCAGCAGGGGCGCCGGCGGCGACGGTGATCTGCTGCGCGCCGTCGGGTTCGCTGCGCAGGCGCAGGCCGAGCGCCCAGGGTTCCGGCTGGACCGCACGCATGGGTACGTGCAGGACCCGGGCGAGAGTGGGCACGAGGGTGCCCTGCACGGCGACCGAGAAGATCACCACCACGACGACGATCCCGTACAGGCGCTGGGCGTCGGGCAGCGCGGCGTCGAGGATGGAGCCGCCGAGCAGGATCGGGACCGCGCCCTTGAGCCCGGCCAGGAGCATGAACGCGTTCTCGCCGCGGCTGAGCCCCCACGGCGCCAGGCAGATGCCGACGAGGACCGGCCGGATCACGACCGCCAGCAGGAGGCCCAGCAGCAGGCCGGGAACCCACACGTCGGCACGGGCCAGCGTGCCGAGGTCGATGGTCAGGCCGAGGACGCCGAAGGCGACGACCTCGCCCAGACTGGCCAGCGCGGACTGGAACCGTTCGATCTCCCGCTTGTACGGCGCCCGCGCGTCGCCGAGCAGGATCCCGGCCACGAACACGGCCAGGAACCCGGAGCCGTGCAGCAGGGTCGCGGCTGCGAAGACGAGGAACGCGCTGACCGCCGTACGCAGCGGGTAGAGCGACTCGCTCGGCAGCGGCACCGCCCGCATGAACCACAGCAGGGCCCGGCCGCCGATGAGGCCGACGGCACCGCCGACCACCATCTGCAGCCCGAACTCCCCGGCCACCCGCCCGAACGGGCCCACGCCGACGCCGTGGGCGGCGATCAGGCCGGCCATGAGCGCGATCCCGACCGGGTCGTTGGCGCCGGATTCGCCCTCCAGGATCGTGCCGCTGCGCCCGGAGATCTCCCGCTGCCCCAGCACCGAGAACACCACCGCCGGGTCGGTCGGGCTCACCGCGGTCGCGACCAGCAGGGCGACGTACCAGTCGAGGCCGACGGCGGCGTGCAGGAAGACGGCCGCGCCGGCCGCGGTCAGGAAGGTCCCTGCGACGCCGACGACGGCGATCGGCTTGGCCGCCGCCCGGAACCGGCTCCAGCCGATGTGCATGCCGCCGTCGAACAGGATCAGGACGAGCGCGACCGTCACCAGCTGCTCCACGATCCGCTCCGGCGGCGCGTGCAGATCGGGTACGGCCTTGACCACGACGGCCGCGGCGACGAGCACGATCAGCGGGGCCGGGATCCTGGTCCGCTCGGTGAGCCGGTTGGACAGCAGGGCGAGCAGCCCGGCGGCCGACACCAGCAGCACGTCGACGGCGAAGGAGTAGGTCTCGGACAACGGCTTCCCGTCTGCTGGGCGGATCCGGTCGGTGCCGGGGTCAGGATGGCGCCGCTTCCGGCGGCGGCCGGTTCCCGCGCCGGGCGGCGATGGTGCCGGCGGTCGGCGATCCGCCGCACCTCATGCTGCGAGCCACGGCCGGACGGAACCTGCGAAGGACGGCGCACACGGTCTCCCGAGGGGTCGGTCAGCTCACTCTGCCGACCAGACTTCCCGGCGCACCGCAGGCGACGATACCGGACGGTCGACCGTCTGGCCTGGGGATTCGGACCGTCCGCCGGCCCCCTGGGACGCTGCCAGCCAGGCGAGCAGGCGGCCTTGGGGCCAGCAGCGGCCACGAGCCTCGGCGTGCAGGACAGCCAGGCCGGCGCGCAGCGCCTCGGCGACTCGCTCAGGGCGACCGCGACCCGCTCGTACAGTGGCGAGGTCCCGGCGGCGTCGACTTCACCGAAGCGCCGGTACACCTGTGCGAGAGTGCGGGCCCTACCCACGGCGGTCGGCGCCGGGCATCCGGGCATTCGCACGATCGGTACGGGGAAAGCAGGTCGGCGAGGGATGACGAGCCTGACGCAGCGGGGTTGGGATCGGTACCGATCCCAGGCGTACGAGGATGCGCTCGCTGACTTCACCCGTGCGCTGGCCGAGGACCCGGAGGACTACGGCGCCGTGCTCGGGGTCGGTCGTTGTCATCGGCTCCTGGGTCGGCTCGACGACGCTGTCGCCGCGTTCGGCCGGGCTCACGATCTTCGGCCGGGGGAGGCCCGGCCGCTGTGTGAGCGCGGGGCGATCCGGATCCTGCAGCACCGGTGGGCCGAATCGCTGGCCGACTACGAGGCCGCGGCTGCGCTGGATCCTGCGTATCCCGGGCTGCGTTCCTACTTCGCGGAGCTCTACCTGTTCACCGGCCGGGCCGCGGAGGCGCTGGAGATCAGCCGGCAGGCCGTTGCCGACGAACCGGACAACCTGATGAACCGCATCAACATCGGCCATGCCCACCTGCTGCTCGGCCAGCTCGACGAGGCGCGCCGCGACTACCGCGCGGTCGCGGAGGAGGTGCATCCGCTGAAACGGCGTACCGGGGCAGAGCTCGTCCGCGAGGACTGGCGACTGATGCGCGCGGCCGGAATCGACGTCCCCGCACTCTGATCAGTCGGTGTTGAGGACGAGACAGAACGGGTGGCCGGCCGGGTCGGTGAGGACGCGGACGTTGTCCTGCGGCTGGAACTCGGACAGCACGGCTCCCAGCGCCACCGCGTCGGCGACGGCCGTGTCGAGATCGCCGACCTGGAAGTCGAAGTGCATCATCGGGCGCTGCCGGCCGGCGGCGGGCGGCCAGACCGGCGGCTGATAACCGGTCGCCTGCTGGAACACCACGAAGATCGATCCCTCGACGGCGGACAGGACCACCGTCCCCGGCGACTCCTCCACCTGCGGCCACCCGAGCAGCCGGGAGTAGAAATGGGCCAGGGCGACGGGATCCGGGGCCTCGATGGTGGTTCCCCACCACATGCCCGGCACCCGGGAGCGCAGGGCCGGCGCGGTCACGTCGTTGCTCGTCATGCCGCGACACAGTATTCGACGGACCGGCTCAGCAGCAGGTGCAGGCCGCTGCCGGCGTCGGACAACAGACACGGCCCCGCCACGCGTTCCGGCCCTCGGAGTCGAGCCCGAACCCGATCAGCGCCGTCGTCGAGGCCCGCGTCCCGGCGCCGAGCGCGACGACCGCCTCCACGACGTTGTAGGTGATCGCGGCCGCCACGAGCAGCCGGATCCGGTGCGCCAGCGCGGCGCGTCCCGGGTCGAGCGTGGTCATCGGCAGCAGCCGCAGCGGCCGGGCGGCCGGTCCGGAACGTGATTCAGCGGGCAGGACTCGTTGCCGGCGCAGGTGGCCAGGTCGTCGCAGCCGGCGGCGACCGCGGCCCGCAGGGCGTCCCGGATGCCGTCCAGATCGGCGATCCTGGCCTCGATCTCGGCCAGCTTCGCGACGGTGCGTTCGCGCAGACCCAGTCCCTGATCCCGCTGGGGGCGCCGTCCGACCTCGATCAGGTCGGCGACGTCGTCCAGGGAGAAACCCAGCCGTTGCGCGGTTTTGATCGTTCGCAGCGTGATCACCGTCTCCGGCGGGTAGAGCCGGTGACCGCCGAGGGTCCGGGCCGGCTCGTCGAGCAGCCCGCGCCGTTCGTAGTACCGCAGCGTCTGGACGTTCACGCCGGCCGCCTCGGCGACCTGGCCGGTCCGCAGGTCGCCGGTCACGGCCTGGATCCGGCGCGCTCGGCCAGGGCGTCGAGGACGTCCACGTACGCGGGCGGCACCGCGATGTCCAGCAGCAGCGGATCCCCGTCGGTCAGCCGGAAGGTGAAGAACGAGCAGCAGGCGGTCTCCCGACGGGCCAGGTCCCGTACGCGGCCGGGGTCCGCCGCCAGCGTCAGCGTCAGCTGGGTCGGGCTGCGCCGGTCGACACCGCGGACCGCGGTCGCGAACAGGTCGTCGAACTCGGCCAGCCGTACGGGACGTTCCGCGGTGGGCAGCGTGCACGCCGCGGGTGCCCACCCGTCCGAGCTCTGCGGTGCCGTCATGACCCGACGGTAAACCTGTACCCGGGTACCGGATGCAACCTCAGTCGTGACACCGGCGCGGCCAGGCTGGTGACGTCCAGCTCCGCGGGCACGAATGCGAACATGTAGGTGGCGTCTGCGGGTGGAGGACCAGGTGGCGGAGCAGGTCGGTCACGGGCGTGAGCACGGGCACAGCCACGGGCTCGGGGCGCGGGCGCGGCACGCGGTGTCGGAGACGTTCGGCGGTCACTCCCACGACGCGGCCGACTCGATCGACGACGCGCTGGAGGCCGACAAGGCCGGCCGGCGGGCGCTGCTGACCAGCCTGGCCGTGCTCGGGGTGACCGCGGTCCTGCAGGCGATCGTGGTCGTGTTCACCGGGTCCATCGCGCTGCTCGGCGAAACGCTGCACAACGCCGCTGACGCGCTGACCGCCGTGCCGTTGCTGGTGGCGTTCGCGCTGGCGCGGCGGGCGGCGACGAAGCGGTTCACCTACGGGTACGGCCGGGCCGAGGACCTCGCCGGCCTGTTCGTCGTCGCCATGATCGCGCTGTCGTCGGTGCTCGCCGCGTACGAGGCGATCCGGCGGCTGATCGACCCGCAGGGCGTGGAGCGGGTGTGGGCGGTCGCGCTGGCCGGGCTGATCGGGTTCGTGGGCAACGAGTGGGTCGCGCGCTACCGGATCCGGGTCGGCCGGCAGATCGGGTCGGCCGCGCTGGTCGCCGACGGCCTGCACGCCCGGACCGACGGGTTCACCAGCCTCGCGGTCCTGCTCAGCGCCGGGGGCGTCGCCGTGGGTTGGCAGTGGGCCGATCCGGTGGTGGGTCTGCTGATCACCGTCGCGATCCTCGGCGTGCTGCGCTCGGCCGTCGTGCAGGTCGGCGCCCGGCTGATGGACGCCGTCGACCCGGCGCTCGTCGACTCGGCCACGAGGGCGGTCGCCGGTGTCGAGGGCGTCCGCGGCGTACGGGACCTGCGGGTCCGCTGGATCGGCCACACGCTCCGGGCCGAGGCCGACATCACCGTGGACGACAGCCTGACCCTGGCGCAGGCGCACGACCTCGCCCACCACGCCGAACGGCACCTGCTGGCCGACGTCCGCCGGCTCAACGCGGCCACCATCCACGTGAGCCCGGCCGGCGCCCATCCCTGAGCGCCGGTCCTAGAAGGCGGTGGCGTTGTCGGTCACCCAGTCGCGGAAGGAGCGGGCGGGTACGCCGAGGAGGTCGGCGATCGTGGTGGTGACGTAGGCCGGCGTCCCGATCGTGGCGGCCCAGGCGGTCAGGAGCATGTCCACGACCGGGGGTGGCCAGCTGCCCTGCGTCTCGCGCCGGAACTCGTCGGGGGACAGCTCCTGGAAGGTGACCGGGCGGCCGAGGACCTCGCCGATGATGCGGACCTGCTCGGCCTGGCTCAGGGCTTCGGGGCCGGTGAGGACGTGGTCGCCGGCGGACCCGTCGTGGGACAGGGCCCGGGCGGCGACGGCGGCGACGTCGCGCTCGTCGACGGGGGCCGTCTCGGCGCTGCCGTACGGCCAGCGGACGACGCCGTCGGCGCGGATCGCCGGACCCCACCAGACCGCGGTGTTCGAGGCGAACATCCCCGGCCGGAGGATCGTCGACTCGACGCCGGTGGCGGCGATGCGGCGCTCGATGTCGGCGTGCAGATCGGCCATCGGGTTCGGTTGCCGGAAGAACGGGTGCGGGGTCTGGTGCGGCGAGGAGAGGAAGACGACCCGCCGCGCGTGCCGGCCGAGACGCTCGACGACGGCCGGAACGGTGGCCGGCGGGGCGGTCCAGACGAGGAAGACCGCGCCGACCCCGTCCAGGGCCGCGTCGAGCGACCCGGGCTCGGTGAGGTCGCCGGTGACGACCTCGACGTCCGCCGGCAGCGGCGTCCCGGAACGGCGTGTGAGGGCGCGGACCGGCACGCCCGCGTCGACCAGGAGGTCGACGACGAGGCTCCCGACCCGTCCGGTCGCTCCGGTGACGAGCACCGGCGCGGTCATGGGGCGTTCCGGGGCTGGCGCACGGACCAGATCATGTCAGGACTGGCGGGCCGGCCGAACCCGCGGCGATGGTCGGTAGTTTGGGGAGGTGGTCGACGAGGGCGGGCGGGTCCGGGAGCTGCTGGCGGCTCAGGCCGATGCCGAGCGGTTGTTCGAGGAGGTCCGGAACGCAGGGCTGATCGCGGCGGGCGAGGGGGAGCAGGCGGTCAGCGACCGGATCCGGGACCTCGCGCACGAGATGTTCGGCGTGGACCGGTGGTGGCACAAGCGGATCGTGCGGTCGGGGCCGAACACGCTGCAGCCGTACCAGGAGAACCCGCCGGACCGGGTCATCGGAGCCGACGACATCGTGTTCTGCGACTTCGGGCCGATCTTCGCCGAGTGGGAGGCCGACTTCGGCCGGACGTACGTGCTGGGCGACGACCCGGTGAAGCACCGGCTGGCGGGCGACCTCCCGCGGGTGTTCGAGGCCGGCCGCCGGTACTTCGCCGGGGATCCCGGTGTCACCGGCGAGCAGCTCTTCGGCCGGGTCAGGGAGCTGGCCCGGGAGGCGGGCTGGGAGCATGGCGGCCAGCACGCCGGGCACCTGATCGGCGAGTTCCCGCACGAGCGGATCGCCGGCGACCAGATCGAGAACTACATCGCCACCGGCAGCACCCAGCCGATGCGCCGCCCGGACCGGACCGGCCGGCAGTGCCACTGGATCCTCGAGGTCCACCTCGTCGACCGGGCCCGCGGCTTCGGCGGCTTCTACGAACAACTGCTCGACCTGTAACGGTGACCCGGCCCGGAACGACGCGCAGCCGCGACGTCGCGTCGTTCCGGGCGGTGTAGGGATGCCGTTCCTGGTCGCGATCGTGGTGCTGGGTGCGAACCTGGCCGCGAACCGGCTCGCCCCGGGCGCGCATCTGCTCATCGGGATCGCGGTCGTGCCGGGACTGGCGCTGATCGCGCGCGCCGCCGGGCTGACCCGCGCCGAGCTCGGGCTCGGGCGGTGGCGGGACGGCCTGCGCTGGGGCGGGATCCCGGCCCTCGCGCTCGCCGCCGGGTACGGGCTGCTGCTGGTCGTCCCGCCCGCCCGGGACGTCCTCGAACGCGCCGACGGTCAGAGCTGGCCCGCGGTCGTGCTCGCGGTGCTGCTGGTGATCCCGGTCGGCACCGTGCTGGCCGAGGAGCTCGCCTTCCGCGGCGTGCTCTGGGCGCTGGTCCGCCGCCGGGCCGGAACGGCTGCGGCGACGGCGATCTCGTCCGTCCTGTTCGGACTGTGGCACGTGCTGCCGGCGCTGGGTGCCGGCCCGGCCAACGAGATCGTCGGCGGCGCGACCGCGGTCCGGGTGGCCGCCACGGTCGTGGTCACCGGGATCGCGGGCGTCGGCTTCTGCTGGCTGCGGGTCCGCAGCGGGAGCTTGCTCGCGCCCGCCCTGCTGCACTGGGCGGTCAACGGCCTGGGGCTGCTGGCCGTCCAGGTCGCGTGAGCGGTCAGGGCGAGCGGTAGTTGCGGGCGACCGACTGCTGGATCCGGCTGTAGTCCGCGGTCGGGTCGAGCCCGAGCACGCCGGCCCAGGCCGGCACCAGCTCGTCCTGGTAGCTGTGCCCGTGCCCGGCCGGCGTCGAGCCGGCCACCATCATGTCCGTGGTCAGCTGCCAGAAGGTCGCGAACGACGTCCAGTTCATCACGGTCACGTCCGAGCCGACGCCCTCGTGCATCCAGTCCGGCTGCTCGATGAGCAGGTTCGGCGACCAGCGCGCGATCGGGTCGGAGGCGTGCTGGACGTACGCGACCCGCGGCGCCTCCCAGGCCCCGTACGAGCGGCCGTAGAGGTCGCGGGTGAGCTCGGCCGGACGGCTGGCGAACCGGATGTGGGTGCCGTCGCCGACGACCGGGACGACCTCGGGGGAGCCGCCCTGCCGGTCGTCGGTGAGCGTGCGCAGCAGCGGCGTGAAGTTCGGCGTCCCGACCCAGACAGCGCCGTCGATGCGGGCGAGCATGTCGTCCCCGTCCCGGAACGGGGCCTGGCCGCCGTACGCGCCGAGCGACTCGCCGCCGAGCAGCAGCAGCGGCCGGGACGCGGCCGGCCGGGTGGCCAGCTCGGCCTCGACCCGGCCCAGCAACGCGCGCCCGGCCGTCGCCGGGGTCCTGCGGTCCGACAGCAGCGCGACCGGGCTCGGCAGGTACGAGTACTGCATTCCGGCGATCGCGCTGTCCCCGCCGGTGAGGTACTCGATCGAGGACGCGGTCCACTCGTCGACCCAGCCCCGGCCGGTCGTCGTCATCAGGGCGAGCACGGACCGGTCGAACCCGCCGGTGCGGCGCAGCTCGGCCACGACCGCGTCGGCGACCTGGTCGACCGTACGGCCGCCGGTCAGCCCGGCGTAGACGCGGATCGGCTCGATCGCGGGGGCGCCGGTGGCGGCGGTGATCGCGGCCGGGGACGAGCCGTCGGAGACGAACGCCTGGCCGTTGCGGCCGAGCGAGGACCAGGGCACCGGTGAGCCCGGGCCGCCGGTGCGCAGCGGCGAGGTCGGCGCGAGCCGGCCGTCCGGCGTACGGGAGTTGACGACGGCGGCCTGCTTGCCCGCGTAGTCCATCGCCCGGCGGTAGATCACCGAGTTCGTCAGCACCAGCAGCAGCCCGCCGACCAGCAGCACGGCCAGGGTGGTCGCGACCCAGGGCCGGAAGAAGCGCTGGCCGACCTTCGAGGAGCGCCGGGTCAGCCAGCGCAGGCCGCGCCCGGCCAGGATCACCAGCACGAAGACCAGGACCGTGGCGGCCAGGCTCAGCACCAGCGTGATCGGCCCCGGCACGGCCTTGCCGACCAGCCGGGCGGTGTCCCGCTGCCAGTGCAGGCTCCAGAGCCAGACCAGCGTCACGATCACCGCGAGCGCGATCCAGCCGGTCCGGCGCAGCCGCCGGGCCCACACCGGCGCCATCGTGATCCGCAGCTGCAGGCGGTTGCGGACCCGCCGCCAGCACCAGGAGATGACGAGCCCGAGGCCGTACCCGTACGCGGTGCTGAGGCCGGCCGCGATGCCCTGCATGTACCAGCTGCGCGGGATGAGGCTCGGGGTGATCGAGGCGAGGAAGAACCACGCCCCGACCAGGATCGCCGCCGTACGGCCGGGATGCGCGCGCTCGACCCGCTCCGGCACGGCGGGTGCGGCGGTGCTGTCCTCGACCACAGCGCTCATGCGGACACGCTCGCAGCGTGGGGCCCACCGGGTAAGGCGGCGAACCGGTCCAGCGGGGGGCGGGTTTCTGGTCGAGACGGCTCAGAGCGGGGTGCCGGGGAACTCGGCCCGCACGCAGGTTCCGCCGCCGACCGGCGTCCAGACCCGCAGTCGCCCGTCCAGCGCCTCGACCCGGTCGGCCAGCCCACGCAGCCCGGTCCCGCGGGCCAGGTCCGCGCCGCCGACGCCGTTGTCGCTGACCTGGACGACCAGCAGCCCGGCCGCCATCCGGACGTCGACCGCGGCCGCGCTGGCGCCCGCGTGCTTGGCCGTGTTGGCCAGGCTCTCGCAGACCACGTAGTACGCCGCGACCTCGATGTTCTCCGGCAGCCGCGGCACGTCGGCCATCTGCAGGTCCAGCGGCATCGCGGTGCGGCCCGCGACCGACTCCAGCGCCACGGCCAGACCGTGCCCGCTGACCACGGCCGGATGGATGCCCCGGGCGATGTCCCGCAGCTCCCGCAGGGAGACCGCGACTTCCTGCCGGGCCCGGCCGAGCCGCTCCCGGGTCTCCCGGTCGCCGTTCAGGGTGCCCTCCAGCAGCCCGAGCTCCAGCGACAGCGCGATCAGCCGCTGCTGGGCGCCGTCGTGCAGGTCGCGCTCCAGCCGGCGGCGCTCGTCCTGGGCCGCGTCGATCAGCCGGGACCGGGAGCCGTGCAGATCCTGCAGCCGGGCCCGCAGCTCGACCTGCAGCCGGTCGTTCTCCAGCGCGATCGCCGCGGCGGCGCTGACCGCGGCGACGAGCTCGGGTTCCTCCAGCAGCGACGGGTGGTGCAGCAGCGCCGCCAGCGGCTCGCCGCGCTGCTCGACCACCGTCACCGCCCGGTACGCGCCGGCGCCCGGCAGCGTCGCCGGCCGGCCGTGCCCGTCGGCCCAGTCGCCGTACTCGGGCAGCCAGTAGACGACGGTCAGCGAGTCGTCCCGCAGCGCCCGGGCGATCAGGTCGCGCAGGTCCGCCGGCGGTCCCGCGTTCAGGCGGACGACGAGCTCGCCCACGCCCGAGCGGGCCAGCCGCTGGTCGAGCAGCCCGAGCAGGAACGCCGGCGGTGCCAGCCCGACCACCGCGAACGTGACCAGCCGCAGGATCTCGAACCCGGGCAGCTGGAAGGTGCCGGCCGCCAGCAGCGCCGCGACCATCACCAGCCCGGCGCCGAAGGCGTCGACCAGCAGCGCGACCGGCCGCCGCAGCACCGGCCCGGTGGCCCGCTGCCGCTGCCAGAGCGCGACCGCGCCGATCAGCGACAACGACATCAGCGCCAGCAGCTGGACGTTCTGCACGGTCTCGGCGATGTCCGGGCGGACCGCGATCGCGAGCAGGTGCCGGTCGTCGAAGCCGCCCAGAACGAGCACGACGAGCTGCAGGAGGAGCGCCACGGCGTACCCGGCGGCGACGACGACCCGGCGGGCGCGGCCGGTGACCCGGCCGGTCGGGTAGGCCAGGAACACGTGCAGCCAGAGCGCCGGCAGCAGCAGGTCACAGAGCTGGCCGACGGTGTTGAGCACGGCCGTGTCCGACCACTGCAGCGTGCTCACCGGGGTGACCAGACCGGCCGCGATGAGCAGCGGGCCGAACCGGCTGTCCGGCCGGCGCCGCCAGGCGATCAGCCCGGCTCCGATGAACGGCAGCGTCGTCCAGGCCAGCAGCGCGACCCGCAGCCGCGGCTGGAACAGTTCGGTGTTGCCGGAGGCGAGCAAGACGGCCATGGTGCTCGCGCCCGCGGTGGCGAGCAGGACCGTCCACAGCACGACCGGCCCGGGCGGCGTACCGGTCGCGGGCGGGGCAGCGGCATGCGGTTGGAGGGCCATGCGGCCCCTCCCTGTACGGCTGGGAGCCGATGCCGTGGACGGTACGCGGCGGCGCCCGTCCCGGACACCGCCGCAGCGCCGCACCCCTGGATTCACCGCCGCGGCGGTGAGCTGAATTCCTATACCTGCCTCCGCCGGGTCGCCAGGGGGAGCGCCACCAGCAGCAGGCCGCCGAGCAGCAGCACTCCGCCGGCGACGAACAGGGCGACCGTGGCCCAGCGCAGACCCGGCACGGTGCCGCCGAGGTCGAGGTCGGCGTCCACGCCGGCCGAGCCGTCGGCGTTCATCACCACGACCGTCCAGTTGCCGGTGGCCAGCGTCCAGTCCAGCGTCCGGGTGCCGGTGCCGGAGTCGCTGCGGTCCCAGAACGTCTGGTCGCCGGGCGCGGACCCGGGAGGCCCACCGTCATGGGCCTCGTACTGGACCTCGACCGGGTCGACGTCGATGTCGCTGATGTCGTCGTGGCCGACGCCGTCGAGGTAGCGGGCGACCTCGGCGGTCGGCGCGATCCCGATGAACACGGCCTGGGCGGGGTCCTCCGCGGTCGCCCGGATGCGGACGTCGCCCAGCAGCGACCGCGCGTACGCCTTGTCCGGACCGTTGACGTCCACGCCGAGGCCCGGCACGGAGACCGCGTACGACCGGGTCGCGACCGAGGCCGGCCCGCTGGTGAGGAACCCGTCGTCGCCGCGGGAATGGCCGGCGGCGGCGACCGCGATGCCGCCGGCGACCAGGCTGAGGCCGACCAGCGCGACGACGCTGCCGATGACGATCATCGCGATCTGGCCGCCGCCGAGCGGCCGGCGACGACGTGCGGGCCGGGGGCCGGGAGTGCGGACCGGTGTCGTGCTCACGCGGATCAGCTCCTGTCCGAGAGGGGGGTCAGGCCCGTCGCAGCGCGGCCGCGGACCAGGCCGAGTTGAGCCCGCTCTGCATGTAGCCGATCAGCACGGGGGTGAGGAACACGCCGAGGACGAGGCCGAGCCAGCCGTCGATCGGCAGCCGGTGGTACAGCCGCTGCGCGGCCTGGATGCGCTGGAACGTCGTCACCGACGTCCAGACGGCCGGGACGACGACCAGCCCGCCGGGGAAGTAGGCCAGGGTCGAGGCGGCCGGGTCGGTGCCCAGGTCGTCCCGGCCCAGGGCCCGGCCGTGGTCGGCCAGCTCCCGGTTGACCAGGTACCACCAGACGATCGTGTGGATCCCGAGGGTGATGACGGTGAGGACACCGACCACGATCGGGTTGCGGTACCTCACCGTCGAGCCGGGCAGCAGCTGGTACTCGCCGCGCGGCGGCAGGCCGAGCTCCAGCGGCAGACCGGGTGCCTGCGACCGCTCGTCGTACCGGGGCGGCAGCCGTTCGTCGCCGGCCGGCAGTGGGATGGGGGGGTGGGTTTCGGGGGGCGCGGGTTCGGACATGGCCCCACCGTCGCAGCGACCGGTACGGCCGGACAGGCGGCTGACCCGTCGCCCCGGGGCCGGTTTTCTGGTGTCCGGGGCCGGTCCGGCGCGGTAGCGTCGGGTTTCGCCCGTCCTCGCTCGCAGCGACCGCGCCCGGTCCGTACGGCGGCGTGGTCGGGAACAGAGGCCCCGTTGGTCCACCGAACCCGGCGCCCGCCCGGCGCGGCGGTGCCCCGATGCGGGTAGCGATCGCGGAGGACAGCCTGCTGCTGCGGGAAGGTCTGGTCCGGCTGCTGGCCGGCGCCGACCTGGAGGTCTCGGCCGCCTGCGCCACCGCGGAGGAGCTGCTGGTCCGGGTGCGCGGCGACCCGCCCGACGTGGTGATCGTCGACATCCGGCTGCCGCCCACGCACACCGACGAGGGCATGCAGGCGGCGCTGCACATCCGCCGGCACCACCCCGGGGTCGGCGTGCTGGTGCTCTCCCAGTACCTGGAACTGGGGCTGGCGACCCAGCTGCTGGGCGACTCCGCCGACGGCGCCGGCTACCTGCTCAAGGACCGGATCAGCGACGTCGACGACTTCGTGGCCGCGGTCCGGCGGGTGGCCGCCGGCGGCTCGGCGATCGACCCGCAGATCGTCTCGACCCTGCTGCGCCGGCAGCGCCGGGACGACCCGCTGCAGCGGCTGACCCCGCGGGAGCGGGAGGTGCTGGCGCTGATGGCCTCCGGCAGCTCCAACCAGGGCATCGCCGACGCGCTGGTGATCACCCTGCGGGCGGTGGAGAAGTACGTCTCCAGCATCTTCGACAAGCTCGGCCTGCCGGCCACGCCGGCCGACTCCCGGCGGGTGCTGGCGGTCCTGCACGTGCTGCGGTCCTAGGCGAGCTCCGCGCGCAGTCGCGGTCCGGACAGGTCGGCCTTGTCGATGAAGCCGCGGGCGCCGCTGCGCTCGACCAGGCCGCCGTACTCGGCGCGGGACCGGCTGGAGACCATGACGACGATCGGCGCCGGCCGGGTGCCGGCCAGCGCTTGGGCGACCGCGAAGCCGTCCGCGTCCGGGAGCTGGACGTCCAGCAGCACCACGTCCGGGCACAGTTCGGCCGCCAGCCGCAGCGCCCCGGCGCCGTCGACCGCGTCGCTGACGACCTCGAAGCCGGAGGCGACCAGCACCCGCCGGGCCGCGTCCCGGAACAGGGCGTGGTCGTCCACGATCAGCACCCGCAGCGGCACCGGACCTACCTCCCGCCGGGCCCTGCCGGGACCGGTCCTGCCGAGGTCGTGCCGGCCCGGGGCTGGACCGGTCGGTTGGTTCATCTGCCCGCCGCGATGCGGATCAAGCGCTCGAGGTCGCGGCGGGACAGGCCGACGGCGGCGCCGGCCGGGGACACGCCGGGCGCGGAGGCGGGCAGCCGGACCCGCAGCGCGCCCGGCCGCGAGGTGAACCGCAGCGGCGGCGCCATCCGGACCGCCTCGCCGTCCAGGCCCAGCGCGACCAGCGGCTGGGCCGAGTCGATCACGAACTCCGTCGCCGACCACTGCCGGACCGGCCGCAACCGCCGGGCCAGCGGCAGCCGCCCCAGCCCGGTCGCGGTGGCCGAGAGGATGCCGAGCCGGCCGGCGTCCAGCCGCGGGCGGGTGCCGGCCACCCGCAGCCGCCGCAGCTCGTACGGGTTGTTGGAGACCAGGACCAGCGCCGCGCCCGGCGCCGGCGAGCCGTCCGGGGCGTCGTAGCGCAGGTCGGCCGGGGCCGCGTCCGGGCCGACCAGGTCCGGCAGCAGCCGCTGCCAGGTCCCGAGCTTCGCGTTCCGGTACGCCGCGGACTGGACCACGCTCGCGTACAGGCCCAGGGAGGCGTTGTTGACGAAGACCCGGCCGTTGACCGCGGCCAGGTCGATCCACCGCTCCACCCCGGCGGTGAACGCGTCCAGCGCGCCGACCGGGTCGTCCCGGTCGAGTCCGAGGTCGAGCGCGAAGTGGTTGCGGGTGCCGGAGGGGATGCAGACGTGGGCGACGCCGCGCTCGCTGGCGACGGCCGCGACGATGCCCTGGGAGCCGTCCCCGCCGGCCATCCCGACCACGTCGGCGCCGGCGTCGATCGCCTGCTCGACCACCGCCCGCAGGTCGTCGCCCGGGGCCAGGACCACGGTGGTGATGCCGCGCCGGGTCGCCTCCTCGACCAGCCCGACCCGGTCGGCCTTGCCGTCGCCGGAGCGCGGGTTGACGAACAGCACCGCCCGCTGCGCCGGCGGCACCGGCCGGACCCCGGTCGCCGTACGGCTGGTCCGGACCGCGGCCCGGGCGGCCAGCCCGAACAGCACCAGGCAGCCCGCGAACGCCACCAGCTCGACCCGGTGCCCGTACGCGGTCCAGCCCAGGCCGGTCAGCGCCAGCAGCACCACCGGCACCGCCAGCCAGCGGGCCCGGCGGCGCCGCGTGACGACCAGCCAGACGCCGTACGCGGCCACGGCGGCGCAGGCCAGCACGCCGATCGCAGCCGGGATGTTCACCGCCAGCACCAGGAACGGGACCACGGCCAGGACGAGCAGGACCAGCGCGGCCAGCGCCGCGAGCCGGGCCAGCAGGCGCCGGTGACCGACCTTCGCGGGCTCTTCCTGCACGTCGTCCACCCTGACAGCTGCGGGCCGTTCGAGGAGGGGGACCAGCCCCCGAGCCGCAGGGGCGGGTTTCTGGCGTGTTCACGCGGCTCACAGCTGGGGGTGAGGCGGGCGACCTACGCTGGCGCGAGCGGCCGGGACCCAACCCGGCCGGGTCGGGCGACGCGGGTCGGAGGCGGGGGAGTCATGTCGTTCATCTGGGCGATCATCGCGGGACTCATCATCGGGTTGATCGCGCAGGCGGTCACGCCGGGCAAGCAGAACCTCCCGATCTGGCTGACGATCATCATCGGGGTCGTCGGGGCGATCATCGGCAACATCCTGGCCAGCGCGATCGGCGTACGGCACACGGGCGGGATCGACTGGATCCGGCACCTCCTGCAGATCGTCGCCGCCGTCGGGCTCATCGCCGTGGTCGAGCCGGCCTGGTCCCGCCGCCGCCTCGGCAGCCGCTAGACGGCGATCGGGGCGCGTCCCGCAGGACGCGCCCCGAATCGGGACCGCATGGCGATCAGTCGTCGGCGCCGTGCCCGCCGGACCCGTGGTCGTCGCCCGGCTCCGCGGTCCGGCTGGTGCCGGTCCGGTCGTCGACGCCGGTGTGCCGGGTGCCGGTCCGGTCGTCGGTGCCGGTGTGCCGGGCGTGCGTCTCGCCCTCGGCCACCCGGCCGCGGGCCTCGTTCTCGTGCGACTGCGAGTGGGTCTGGGACGTGCTCGTCGTCGCGGGGGCCGGCGAGGACGAGCCCGCCGCCTGCGCCACGCCCACGCCGAGCCCGCCGAGAACCACCGCTGCGCCGAGGGCCACCGCCGACGTCTTCGCGAACCGCATCATCTGTCTGTCCTCCATCGTGTTCCTGCATCGTGTGCCGTGCTGACAGGGACCACTCTCGCTCCGGGCCCGACAACGCCGCCCCAGCCCGACCTCAAGGAACCGATAAACATGGACGACGGCCTCGCGGCCCGGCTGCTGACCGCCGCGGGCCCGCCGCCGGGCCCGTTCCGCACGACCCCCGTGTCCGGTCCGGACTCCGTGAACCGGTCCTGGGCCGTCCGGACCGGTGACGGCCGGTACGCCCTGCGCGAGTACCGCTGGCCCTACGCCGGGGCCGACGACCTGGACCGCCCGCTCAAGGAGGAGTGGCTGTCCGCGCCGGCTGCGGCCCGCCGTCCGCAGCACGCCCGCGCCGACCTGTGCGCGGGCCCGGGCGTACCTGGGCGAGGCGGACGCCGTGCTGGTCCGGCCGGAGCGGGAGGTCCGGTAAGTATGCTCGGGATATGGATCTTGGGTTGGTGGACAAGGTCGCGGTGGTGACCGGGGGGAGCAAGGGGATCGGGCTGGCGATCGCGCGGCAGCTGGCCGCCGAGGGCGCCCGGGTCGTGCTCGTCTCCCGGACCGAGGCGGACCTGGCCGCGGCCGCGGCGTCGATCGAGGCGGACACCGGCCGCCGTCCGGCGATCGCCACCGCGGACGTGGGCGACGACGCCTCGGTCACCGCGCTGGCCGAGCGGGTCGCCGCCGAGGTCGGCCCGGTGCAGGTCCTGGTCAACGCCGCCGCCACGCCCAACACGGCCGGCGGGTTCCCGGAGGACCAGCTCGAGGACCACATCAACGTCAAGGTCCGCGGCGCGCTGCGCACCGCCCGGGCGTTCGCGCCGGGCATGATCGCGGCCGGCTGGGGCCGGATCGTCAACATCAGCGGGCTCGCGGCCCGCCAGTCCGGCAGCGTCGTCGGGTCGGTCCGGAACGTCGCGGTCGTCGCGATGAGCAAGACCCTCGCCGACGAGCTCGGCCCGCAGGGCGTCAACGTGACCGTCGTGCATCCCGGCGCGACCGCGACCGAGCGGACCCCGGCGCTGGTGGCCCGCACGGCCGAGCGGCAGGGCACCGACGCCGCCACGGCGGAGAGGTCGATGGCCCGCGGCGTCACGATCGGCCGGCTGGTCACCGCGGCCGAGGTCGCCGACGTGGTGACGTTCCTGGCCAGCCCGCGCAGCGTCGCGATCAACGGCGACGTGATCGCGGCCGGCGGCGGCGTCACGGGCTCCGTCTACTACTGACGGTCCACAAAGCACCGTCCACAGTGTCCCGTCCCGACGGCGTGATGGGCTGACCCGTCGAGGAGGTCGGCCGTGTCCGACGCACCCACCGTCCGCAGGATGGACGAGGAGGACTGGCCCGCGGTGGCCGCGATCTACGGCGAGGGCATCGCCACCGGCAACGCGACGTACGAGACCGAGGTGCCGTCCTGGGCACAGTGGGACGCCAGGCACCTGCCCGGGCACCGGCTGGTGGCCGAGCTCGACGGCGTGCTGGCCGGCTGGGCCGCGGTCGGCCCGGTCTCGGGCCGGCCCGCGTACGCCGGGGTGGTCGAGCACTCCGTCTACGTCGCCGCGGCCGCCCGCGGGCGGGGCGTGGGCCGGGTCCTGCTGGCCGAGCTGGTCGGGTCGACCGAGCGGGCCGGCATCTGGACCGTCCAGAGTGGGATCTTCCCGGAGAACGAGGCCAGCCTGGCGCTGCACCGGGGCGCCGGGTTCCGGGTCGTCGGGGTCCGCGACCGCCCCGGCCGGCTGCGCGGCCGCTGGCGCGACGTCGTCATCGTGGAACGCCGCAGCAAGGTCGCCGGGACCGGGTGACCAGGCCACGGACCGAGTTGGTCCGTACCGGACTAATGTGGTCCGGGTGCGGCCGACCAAGCAGGAGATCGACGACGAGATCGTCGAGCGGGCCGCCGCGCTCTTCGCCCGGTACGGCTTCGAGCAGACCTCGGTCCAGCGCATCGCCGACGCCGTCGGCTACTCCAAGACCGGACTGCTGCACCGCTTCCCGACCAAGGAGGCGCTGCAGGACGCGGTGATCGACCGCTGGGCCGGCAAGGTCCGGGCCATCGCGGCCGGCGTCTCGGACCTGCCGCCGGGGCCGGAGCGGGACCTGGCCGTGATCACCGGCGTCGTCGACCTGGCGCTGCGCGGGCCGGGCGTCGTCTCGCTGCTGCTGGGCGCGCTCAGCTCGTTCGAGACGGGGGAGACCGCGATCCGGCTCAAGACCGTCGGCGCGGGGCTGTTCGACGCGTTCGCCGCCGACAAGGACGGTGACCCCGAGCGGGCGGTCCGGATCGGCGCCGCGCTCGGCGGGCTCGCCGTCATCTCGCTCGCCACCCGGGACGCCGCGCCACCGGGCATCCGTACGCACCTGATCGCCGCCGGCTACGACGCCCTGGGGCACCACCGCCCCGGGGCGCAGTGAGGACTTGCGATGGCCACGTTCCTGTACCGCCTCGGGCACGGCTCGTACCGGCACCGCGGCGCCGTCGCCGGTGTCTGGCTGCTGCTGCTCCTGCTGACCGGCGTCGGCGCGGCGACCCTGTCCGGCAAGACGGTGAACACGTTCCAGATCCCGGGGCAGGAGTCGACGACCGCGCTCACGCTGATCGGGCAGCGGTTCGGCGCCGGCGCCGACGGCGCCACCGCGCAGGTCGTGCTGGCGGCGCCGGCCGGCGCGACGATCACCACCGGCGCGGCCGCGACCGAGGTGGCCGGCACGGTCGCCGCGCTGCGGAAGCTGCCCGGCGTGGTCGGCGCGACCGACCCGCTGGACCCGAAGGCGCCCGCGGTGTCGCAGGACAAGCGGGCGGCGTACAGCACGGTGACGTACGGGGTGCAGGCGCCGGACATCACCGACGCCCAGCGGGAGGCGCTGCTGGCGGCCGTGCAGGGCGCCCGCGACTCCGGGCTGACCGCGGAGGTGACCGGGCAGGCGTCCCAGCCGACCTCCGGCGTCGGCGGCCTCGCCGAGCTGATCGGCGTGGTCGCGGCGCTGGTGGTGCTGGCCCTGACGTACGGGTCGCTGGTGGCGGCCGGGATGAACCTGCTGACCGCGATCGTCGGCGTCGGCATCGGCGCGCTCGGCATCACCACGCTGACCGGCTTCGTCGACCTGAACTCGACCACGCCGATCCTCGCGCTGATGCTCGGCCTCGCCGTCGGGATCGACTACGCGTTGTTCATCTTCACCCGGTTCCGGCAGGAGCTGGCCCGGGGCCGGGACGTCGGGGACGCGATCGCGACGGCGACCGCGACGGCCGGCTCGGCCGTGGTCACCGCCGGCATCACCGTGGTCATCGCGCTGGCCGGGCTGGTGGTCGCGGGCATCCCGTTCCTCACCGAGATGGGGCTGGCCGCGGCCGGCACGGTGGTGGTCTCGGTGCTGCTGGCGGTGACGCTGGTGCCGGCCGTGCTCGGGTTCCTCGGGGCCCGGGTCAGGCGGCGCAAGCCCCGCCGGGACCGGGGTTTCTGGACCGGCTGGGCCTCGACCGTGACCCGGCGGCGCGGGCTCAGCCTGGCCGCGGCCGTGGTCGCGCTCGCGGTGATCGCGATCCCGGTGGCCTCGATGCGCACGACGCTGGTGCAGCCGGACGTGCCCGGTACGACCCAGGCCCGGGCCACCCAGATCCTGTCCGACCGGTTCGGGCCGGGCGTGACCGGTCCGCTGATCGTCCTGGTCGACGGGCCCGGGGCGGCGGCCCGGGCGGCCGCGGTCAGCCAGCAGGCCGCGACGCTGCCGGGCGTGGCCCTGGCGACCCCGCCGCAGCCGAACCAGGACGGGTCCGCGGCGCTGGTCACGGTCGTCCCGTCCTCGGCCCCGGACAGCGAGGCGACCGTCAGCCTCGTGCACGCGCTGCGGGACCGGGTCGGCGGCGACACCGCCCCGCGCGCGTACGTCACCGGCAACACCGCGGTCAGCGTCGACGTCTCCCAGCAGCTCGGCCACGCGCTGCCGATCTACCTCCTGCTCGTGGTGGGGCTGGCGCTCGTGCTGCTGATCCTGGTCTTCCGGTCGATCCTGGTGCCGGTCGTCGGCGTGCTGGGCTTCCTGCTCACGATCGGGTCGGCGCTCGGCGCGACCGTCGCGGTCTTCCAGTGGGGCTGGCTCAAGCAGGTGTTCGGGGCCGACTCGACCGGGCCGCTGCTCTCGCTGACCCCGATCCTGGTCATCGGCGTGCTGTTCGGGCTGGCCATGGACTACCAGGTCTTCCTGGTCTCGCGCATCCACGAGGCGCACGCGCACGGGACCCCGCCGCGGGAGGCGATCCGGACCGGGTTCCGGCAGGCGGCGCCGGTGGTCGTCGCGGCCGCGGCGATCATGTTCTCGGTGTTCGCCGGGTTCGTCGGGCCCGGCGACGCGACGATCAAGCCGATCGCGTCGGCACTCGCGCTCGGCATCGTGTTCGACGCGATCGTGGTCCGGATGATCCTGATGCCGTCGGCGATGGCGCTGCTCGGCGCGAAGGCCTGGTGGGTGCCGCGCTGGCTGAACTGGCTGCCCCGCCTCGACATCGAGGGCCTCGCCCTGCAGCAGGCCCCGCCCGAGGAGCGCACCAGGGAGCCGGTCGCCGGCTGAGTCAGGGGCCGGCGCGCCCGTCCCGGGGACCGAAGGCGAGGTGGTCGCGCAGCGGGCCGGTCAGCTGCGCCGCGGCCCAGGGCACGACCGGGTCCGGCGGGTCCGGGGTCGCCTCGACCAGCTCCCGATCGCCGTTGCCGCGGACCCAGACCACCCGCTCGCCGAGACCGAGCAGCCGCTCCAGGACCGGCACCGGCAGGGGCCCGGCGGCGACGTCGCCGGTGACCACGATCCGGTCGACCGCGCACCCCGCGACCTCGGTGAGGACCGCCTCCAGGGCGGGCAGGTGGCCGTGGACGTCGGAGAGCACCGCGACTCTCATAACCTTCATCCTTGACCAGGTAAAACCCCGCCGATTAGGCGTGTTCGCGCTCGGCGCAGGATGCAGACTGGTCACGTGACTGACTTGGGTTGGCCGGAACTGCTCATCGTGTGCGTGATCGCCATGATGCTGTTCGGCACGAAGAAGATGCCGGAGATCGCCCGCTCGATGGGCCGGTCGATGCGGATCGTGAAATCGGAGCTGCGCGGTTTGCGCGAGGACGACATCGCGGCCCCCGCCCCCGCGCCCGCACCGGCTCCGGCCCCGGCCGCCGCGGTGCAGCCGATCGTGATCGAGCCGGTCGCGCCGGCCGGCCCGATCGCCGCGCCCTCCTCGGTCCGGGACGACACCCCCACGCGCTGACCCGGGTCCCGTACGGGCCGGCTGGGTCCGATGGGACCGGCTCAGGCCCGGCGGGTGGCGTCGGTGACCTCGCCGACCAGCTCCTCCAGCGCGTCCTCGAGCATGACCACGCCGGTCAGCCGGCCCGCGCCGTCCACTACCTGGGTCAGGTGGGCCCCGGTCGTCTGCATCTGCCGCAGCGCCGCCCGCAGCGGTGAGCCCGCCCCGACCTGGGGCAGCGACCGGATCACCGTGGCCGGGATCGGCGACTCCCGGCCGGGCGCGTCGAGCAGGTCCTTGACGTGGACGTACCCGCGCAGCAGCGGGCCGTCGGCGATCGGGAAGCGGGAGTAGCCGGTCGCCGCGACCAGCTCCTCGACCTCGGCCGGCGTCACCGTCGCCGGCACCGTGACCAGCGACGAGACCCCCACGACGATCGCGGCCACGGTGCGTTCCTCGAACGCCAGCGCCTCGGCCAGCAGCCGCTCCCGGCGCGGCTCCAGCAGCCCCTCCCGGCGGGACTCGGCCAGCAGCCCGGCCACCTCCTCCCGGGTGAACGCGCTGGTCACCTCGCCCTTGGGCTCGACCCGCAGGATCCGCAGGCCCAGGTTGGCCAGCGCGTTGAGGACCACGATCACCGGCCGGAGCACGAGCACCAGCCCGGCCAGCGGCGGCCCGAGCAGCAGCGCGGCCCGGTCCGGCCCGGCCAGCGTGAGGTTCTTCGGCACCATCTCGCCGATCACCACGTGCAGGAACACCACCACGGCCAGCGCGACCGCGAACGCCACCGGGTGCCGCAGCGACCCGGGTAGCCGCAGCCAGCCGAAGACCGGCGCCAGCAGGTGCGCGACGGCCGGCTCCCCGAGCGCGCCGAGGCCGAGCGAGCAGACCGTGATGCCGAGCTGGGCGCCGGCCATCATCAGCGAGACCCGCTCCACCGCGTGCAGCGTGATCCGCCCGGCCCGGGTGCCGGCCCGCTGCTCCAGCGCCGACCGGCGGGCCGAGATCAGCGCGAACTCGGCCCCGACGAAGAACGCGTTCGCCGCCAGCAGCAGGATCGCGACCAGGATCGCGGTGCCGTCGCTCACGCCGACACCTGCACCTGGTCGACCCGGAAGCCGTCCATCGCCAGCACGCTCAGCCGGACGCCGGGCAGCTCCAGCAGGTCGCCCGCGGCCGGGATCCGGTCCAGGTGCGTGGTGACCAGGCCGCCGAGCGTCTCGTACCGGCGGACGTCGCGGGGCAGCTCGATCCCGGTCAGCTCGGCCACCTCGTCCGGGCGCAGCAGGCCGGAGAGCACCCACTCGCCGCCGGGCAGCTGCCGGGCCGGCCGCTCGGCCGGGTCGTGCTCGTCCTGGACCGGGCCGACGAGCTCCTCGACCAGGTCCTCCAGGGTGACCACGCCGGCCGTCCCGCCGTACTCGTCGACGACGACCGCGAGCTGCAGCCCGCGCCGGCGCAGCTGGGTCAGCAGCGCGTCCAGCTCCAGCGTCTCCGGGACGAACAGCGGCGGCTGCATCACCGCCCGGACCGGGGTCTGCGCCCGCAGCGGGAACGGGACCAGCGGAACGTGCTTGGCGTGCACGACGCCGACCACGTCGTCCAGGCCGTCCTCGCCGAGCACCGGGAACCGGGACCGGCCGGTGTCCCGGGACGCCGCCACGACCGCGGTCAGCGGGTCGTCCGCCTGGACCGTGGCCAGCCGGAACCGCGGGGTCAGCACGTCCCGGGCCCGCTTGTCCGGGAACGACGCCGAGCGCAGGAACAGCGTCGCGGTGTCCTGGCCGAGCGTCCCCCGGTCGGCCGAGCGGCGGACCAGCGAGACCAGCTCCTCCGGCGACCGGGCAGAGGCCAGTTCCTCGGCCGGCTCCACCCCGACCGCCCGGACCAGCCGGTTCGCAGTCCCGTTGAGGACGGTGATCACCGGCTTGAACGCGGCCGTGAACGCGCGCATGAAGCGCTGCACGGCCCGCGCGGTCGGGATCGGCCGGGCGATGGCGACGTTCTTCGGGATCAGCTCGCCGACCACCATCGTGGCCGCGGTCGCCAGCACCAGCGACACCGTCACCGCGACACCCCCGGCGGCGCCCGCGGAGATCCCGAGCGCGGTCACCGGCCCCTGCAGCAGGGACGCGACGGCCGGCTCGGCCAGGAAGCCGACCAGCAGGTTGGTGATCGTGATGCCGAGCTGGGCCCCGGACAGCTGGGTCGACAGCCGGTGCAGCGCGGTGAGCACGCCTTCGGCGCCCCGGTCGCCCTGCTCGGCGGCCCGCTCGATCGACGCCCGGTCGACGGTCACGAACGCGAACTCGGCCGCGACGAACACCCCGCAGGCGACGATCAGCCCGATGCTGAGCAGGACCAGCAGCCACTCGATCAGCACGGGGCGCCGCTGTGGCAGGGGTCGTCGGTCACCCCGCGGAGTTTAGCGAGTGGTCGTCATGACGCTCCGTCACTACGCCGGGGGCGGTGTCAGCTCGGTCAGCCGCCAGTGGTTGCCGAACGGGTCCCGGAAGCCGGCGTCGATGCCGTAGAAGCGGTCCTCCGGCTCGTCGACGAACTCGACCCCCAGGGCCTTGAGCTCGGCGGTGGTCCCGCGGCAGTCGCGGGTGACCAGGCTGCCGGGGCCGAGGAAGCCCTTGGCCACCAGGTTGCGGAGCTCGTCCGCGGTGGCCTGGTCCATCGCCGGCGGCCCCGGTACGGCCAGCATCAGCGGCACCTCCGGCTGCAGCGGCGCGGTCACCAGCACGAACCGGACGCCGTCCTCCCGCACGTCGGTCTGCAGCGCGAAGCCGAGCTTGCCGACGTAGAAGTCCAGGGCCTCGTCCTGGTCGTAGACCCAGATGCAGACCAGCCCGATGCGGTCGATCATCGTGTTCTCCTCCGGTGGGGTGCCCAGAACCTAGGGCGCGGCCGGTGCGGGTGGCTTCTCCGTTCGCGCTCGGACGGCGGCGTCGAGGGCCTGCCGCATCGCCTCCACCGGAGCTGTCCGGCCGGTCATCAGGTCGACCTGGGCCGCGGCCTGGTGCAGCAGCATGGTCAGCCCGCTCACCACCGTGGCGCCGCCGGCCGCGGCGGTGGCGGCGAACCGGGTCGGCCAGGGCGCGTAGACCACGTCCAGCACGACTCCTCCGACCGGCACCAGCTCGTCGGCGGCGCCGGCCGGCAGCGTGGAGATCACCAGGTCCACGGCGGGAACGGGGCCGGGCAGTCCGGCCCGCAGGTCGAGCTCGGCGCCGAGGCGGTCCGCGGTCGCCCGCAGCTCGCCGGTCCGGCCCACGTCCCGGACCAGCACGACCGGGTTCGTGATCCCCAGCGTGACCAGGGCGGCCAGCGCCGCCTGGGCGGTCCCGCCGGCGCCGAGCAGCACGGCCGAGCGCGGCGACTGCGTGCCCGCCTCCCGCAGCGCGGCCGCGATCCCGGCCACGTCGGTGTTGTACGCCGTCCGCCGCTCCCCGAGCAGCAGCGTGTTCGCCGCCCCGACCGCGTCCGCGAGCGGGTCGACCTCGTCCGCGGCGGCCAGCCCGACGCGCTTGAGCGGCATGGTCAGCGACAGCCCGGCCCACTCCGGCCCGAGCCCGGCCAGGAACCCGGCCAGCTCGTCCTCGCCGCAGTCGACGGCCGTGTACGCCCAGTCCGCCAGCCCCAGCGCCGCGTACGCCGCCGAGTGCAGCACGGGCGAGAGCGAGTGGCCGACCGGCCGGCCCAGCACCGCCGCGCGCATCAGCTGTAGTCGAAGAAGCCGCGGCCGCTCTTGCGTCCGAGCCGGCCGGCCTCGACCATCCGGCGCAGCAGCGGCGGGGCCGCGTACAGCGGCTCCTTGAACTCCTCGTACATCGAGACCGCGACGGCGGCGGTGGTGTCCAGGCCGATCAGGTCGGTGAGCGCGAGCGGTCCCATCGGGTGGTTGGCGCCGCCGACCATCGCCGCGTCCACGTCCTCGGCGGTGGCGACCCCGGCCTCGACCATCCGGATCGCGGCGAGCAGGTAGGGCACCAGCAGCGCGTTGACCACGAACCCGGCCCGGTCCTGACAGAGCACGGTCCGCTTGCCCAGCCGGTCCTCCGCGAAGGCCCGGGCGGTGTCCACACTCGACTGTCCGGTGAGGAGGGAGGGGACCAGCTCGACCAGCGGCAGCACCGGCACCGGGTTGAAGAAGTGCATGCCCAGCACCCGCTCCGGGTGCTCGGACGCGGCCGCCAGCCGGGAGATCGGGATCGAGGAGGTGTTGCTGGCCAGCAGGCAGTCCGGCCGGACCAGTCCGGACAGCTCGCGGTAGAGCGCGGTCTTGGTCGGCTCGTCCTCGACGATCGCCTCGATCACCAGGTCCCGGTCGGCGAGATCCGGGAGCGAGGTGGTGGTCCGGACCCGGGCCAGCGTCGCGTCCCGATCGGCCTCGGACAGCGTGCCGCGGGACACCGCGCGCTCCAGCGAGGCCGCGATGCGGGAGCGGCCCTTCTCGGCCAGCTCCGCGGTCACCTCCCGGATCAGCACGTCGCAGCCGCTGCGGGCGGCCACCTCCGCGATGCCCGCACCCATGATCCCGGACCCGACGACCCCGACCGCCTCCATGGCCGACAGTCTGCCGCAGCCGTCACCGGCCGCCGGCTCGGGTACACCGCCTTGGGTACGCTGCCGCCGCGTGAGCACTGTGTTCGTCCTCAACGGCCCGAACCTCAACCTGCTCGGCGCGCGGAGCCCGCTCATCTACGGCAGCTCCACCCTCGCCGACGTCGAGCGGCTGTGCCGGGAGACCGCGGCCGGGCTCGGCCTGGACGTCGACTTCCGGCAGACCAACCGGGAGGGCGAGCTGGTCGACTGGCTGCAGGAGGCCGGGGCCGCGGTGGCCGCGGGCAGCGCCATCGGCGCGGTGCTCAACCCGGCCGCGTACAGCCACACGTCGATCGCATTGCCGGACGCCATCGAGGGGGCGAGCCTGCCGCTGATCGAGGTGCACATCTCCAACGTGCACCAGCGGGAGTCCTTCCGGCACCACTCGTACGTGTCCCCGGTGGCGGCCGGGGTGATCGTCGGGATGGGCGTGACCGGCTACCAGCTCGCCATCCGCGGACTGCACGCGCTGCACGGCTAGACCATGATCCCCGATACCGCCGTCGGCCTGCTGCTGCTCGTGGTGGCGGTGCTGCCCGGGCTCACCTACACGCTGGCCTTCGAGCGCCAGGCCGGGTCGTACGGGGTGACGCTGGCGGACCGGACCCTGCGCTTCATCGCGGTCTCGGCGGTCTTCCACCTGATCGCGGCCTGGCCCGAGTACTGGGTCTGGCGGATGACGCTGGGGGAGGACCACAAGATCCTCTCCGGCGAGTTCGCCGTCCTCTGGGTCGCCGCGGTGCTGCTGCTGGTGGTGCCCGCGGTCACCGGCAGCCTGGTCGGGCTGGTCTACGTGCACCGCGACGAGCGGCCGCGCTGGCAGCAGGAGGTGCTGCGCTGGACGATCGGCCCGGAGCTGGCCCCGCGGGCCTGGGACGACTTCTTCTCCGAGCGGCCGGCCACCTACCTGCGGGTCCGGACCGTCGACGGCACCACCCACGCGGGCCTGTTCGCCTCCCAGTCGTACGCGGCCGGCTTCCCGCAGGCGCCCGATCTGCTGCTGGAGGAGGCCTGGAGCCTGGACGCCGAGAGCGGGGAGCTGCTGGACTCGCTCGGGTATCCTCTGTACATAGCGCCGGGTCAGATCGCCTGGATGGAGATCGTCCCTCCGCAGCGCTCAGGGAGTGACCATGGCTCGTCGGAGGCCGTACGCGGCGAACCCCGAGAAGGATCCGGGGCTGAGTGACAAGCGCGGTGGCTACACCGGGGGAGCCGAGGCCCGGGACGTGCCGCCGCCGGCGAAGGTCCCCTCGGCGTACCAGCCGGTCGTGAAGGACACCGACCGCTAGTCGCCATCCGCCTGACGGCGGGACGCATGCCCTCCACCCGACCGGGTACGGCATTGCCCATCCCGACGACAGGAGCGGCGATGGACAGCACCCGCTACAGCGGTGCAGGACTTGGCAAGACGCTGGGCTGGGCGAGCTTCGCACTCGGAGCCCCCTTGCTGGCGGTCCCGGGCGGGGTGGCCCGGGCGATCGGCCTGGACGACACGCCCGGCACCCGGGCACTGGCCCGGGGCGTCGGCGCCCGCGAGCTCGCGGCCGGCGCGGGCATCCTCGCGCAGTCGCGCCCGGTGCCGGGGCTCTGGGCACGGGTCGCCGGCGACGGGATGGACTTGGCCCTGCTGGTCAGTGGCCTGCGCTCGGCGCGCGACCGGCGCCGGCTCGGCGTCGCGCTGGGCGCGGTGGCCGGCATCGCGGCGCTGGACGTGCTGGCCGCGACGAAGCTGAGCCGCCGGACGCACCCGAGCCGGACCAGCGACGGCGGCGAGTTCACGGTGCGGGCCGGGGTGACGGTCAACCACCCGGCCGAGGAGGCGTACGCGCTGTGGCGTGATTTCGCCCGGCTGCCCGAGTTCATGACCCATCTGCGCTCGGTCTCCGCCGACGGCACCCACTGGGTGGCCGAGGCGCCGGTCAAGGACGCGGTCGAGTGGGACGCGACGATCACCGCCGACGAGCCCGGCCGGCTGCTGGCCTGGCGCTCGGCGCCGGGCGCGGACGTGCCCAACTCCGGGTCGGTCCGGTTCGCCCCGGCCCCCGGCGGCCGCGGCACCGAGGTCCGGGTCGAGCTGACCTACGAGCCACCGGCGGGCCGGGTCGGCAACGCGGTCGCCCGGCTGCTGGGCCAGGAGCCCCGTCAGCAGGTGACCGACGACCTGCGCCGCTTCAAACAGATCCTGGAGACCGGTGAGGTGGTCCGGTCCGACGCTAGCCCGCAGGGCGCGAAGGCCGGCCGGCTGGCGAAGCAGCGGCCCGGACAGCCGGTCGGCGAGGGGAGCAGGGCATGAGGGCGAACTGCTGGATGGGCCGCAACAAGCTCGAGGTCCGTACGGTCCCGGACCCGGAGATCGTCAACGCCAGGGATGCGATCGTGAAGATCACCTCCACCGCGATCTGCGGCTCCGACCTGCACCTCTACGACGGCTACATCCCGACCATGCGCAAGGGTGACGTGCTCGGGCACGAGTTCATGGGCGAGGTCGTCGAGCTCGGCTCCGGCGTCGCGAACCTGGCCGTCGGCGACCGGGTGGTCGTGCCGTTCCCGATCGCCTGCGGGTCCTGTTACAACTGCGAGCGCGAGCTCTACTCGGTCTGCGAGAACTCCAACCCCAACGCGGCGATCGCCGAGAAGCTGATGGGGCACTCGCCGGCCGGGATCTACGGCTACTCGCACATGCTCGGCGGCTACGCCGGCGGCCAGGCCGAGTACGCGCGGGTCCCGTTCGCCGACGTCGGCCCGATCAAGATCGAGTCGAACCTGACCGACGAGCAGGTGCTGTTCCTGTCCGACATCTTCCCGACCGCGTACATGGGCGCGGACATGGCGGTCAGCCCGGGTGACGTGGTCGCGGTCTGGGGCGCCGGGCCGGTCGGGATGTTCGCGGCGGCCAGCGCGAGGCTGCTCGGGGCCGAGCGGGTCATCGTCATCGACCGGTTCGACTACCGGCTGGACCGGGTGGCCAAGAACACCGGCGCGGAGACGATCAACTACGCCGACGTCGCCGTGCTGGACGCGCTGAACGAGCTGACGGCCGGCCGGGGTCCGGACGCCTGCATCGAGGCGGTCGGGCTGGAGGCGCACGTCGGCAACCCGTTCGTGCACGCCTACGACCGGGTCAAGCAGGCCGCCCGGCAGCAGACCGAGCGGCCGGAGGCGGTGCGGGAGGCGATCCTGGCCTGCCGGACCGGCGGCACCGTCTCGATCATGGGCGCGTACGGCGGCTTCGCCGACAAGTTCCCGCTCGGGCAGCTGATGAACAAGTCGCTCACCATCCGGACCGGGCAGTGCCACGTGCAGCGCTACCTGCGCCCGCTGCTGACCCGGATCGAGGCCGGCGAGATCGACCCGAGCTTCGTGGTCAGCCACCGGATGTCGCTGGAGCAGGCGCCGGAGGCGTACGAGATGTTCAAGAACAAGACGGATGACTGCACCAAGGTCGTGCTGGCTCCGTAGGCCGGCTGGCCGGACCGCCGGAAACCCCCCGGCGGTCCGGCCAGCTCCCACCCTGACGCGTCCTCGTACACCGTGAGGTGTACGTTCGCTCCCGTGACCCGGACGAACATCGACATCAACGACGATCTGGTCGCTCGGGTGATGCGCCGGTTCAATCTCCCCTCGAAGCGCGCGGCGGTCGACCTGGCCCTGCGCCGGCTGCTCGGCGAGCCGATGACCCGCGACGAGATCCTCGCCCTGCAGGGCGTCGGCTGGAGCGGTGACTCCGAGGCGGTCCGGCGGGCCGAGGCGGACGAGCTCGGGTGATCCTCGTCGACACGTCCGCGTGGACGGAGTACCTGCGCGGCACCGGGTCCGGGGCGCACTTCCGGCTGCGGGAGCTGCTCGCCGCGGACGCCGTCCTCGGCACCACCGACGTGATCCACATGGAGCTGCTGGCCGGCTCCCGGACCGAGACCGACGACCTGCAGCTGCGCCGGATGCTGGCCGCGATGGACCACGTCCCGGTCGACCCGGTGGACTGGGAGACCGCGGCCCGGCTGCACCGGACCTGCCAGCGCAACGGCGAGGCCGTGTGGGCGCTGACCGACTGCCTGGTCGCCGCGGTGGCGATCCGGATCGGCGCGCCGGTGCTCGCGCACGATCGCGACTTCGTGCTCCTCGCCCGCTACACCGATCTCGAGCTCGCCTGACGGTCAGGAACCGGAGAGGATCCGCAGGATCGTCCCGTGCAGGGCGCCGTTGCTGGCCAGGGCCGACCCGCCGGCCGGCCCGCGCCGCCCGCGCAGGTCGGTGAACGCCCCGCCCGCCTCCTCGACCAGCACGGCCAGCGCGGCGAGGTCCCAGAGCGACACCTCCGGCTCGGCCGCGGCGTCGACCACCCCCTCGGCGACCATCGCGTGCTGCCAGAAGTCGCCGTACCCGCGGCTGCGCCAGACCTGGCTGTCCAGCGCCAGCAGCCCGGCCTCGCCGCCGGGCCCGTGCGCGTCCCAGCCGTGCAGCGAGGAGTACGCGAAGCTGGCGTCGGCCAGCTCGGCCACGCCGGAGACGTGCAGGTGCCGGGGCTCGCCGCCGAACACCGACAGCCAGGCGCCCTGCCCGCGCGAGGCCCACCAGCGGCGGCCGAGCGCGGGCGCGCTGACCACGCCGACGTACACCTCGTCCGCCTCCATCAGCGCGATCAGCGTCGCCCAGACCGGGACGCCGCGGACGAAGTTCTTGGTGCCGTCGATCGGGTCCACGATCCAGCGCCGGGCCCCGCCGCCGCTCTCGCCGTACTCCTCGCCGACGATCGAGTCGCCGGGCCGGCGTTCCTGGAGCTCCGCCCGGATCGCCCGCTCGACCGCGCGGTCGGCATCGGTCACCGGCGTCCGGTCCGGTTTGGTCTCCACGTGCAGGTCGAGCGCGCCGAACCGGCTCGTGCTGAGCGCGTCGGCGGCGTCGGCCAGGGCCAGCGCGAGGGTGAGATCGTCGTCCGGGGCCGGGAAGTCCTGGGACTCGGTCACGGGCGGCAGGTTACCGTCGCGCCCGTGAGCAGCTCGTCCAGTGGTGTCGTCGGCCTCCTCGCCGAGCCGGAGCGGTTGCGGGTGGTCTCCGCGCTGGCCCTCGGGGCGACGACCATCCCCGAAGTCGCCGCCGCGAGCGGCCTGGATCCCCGCGCGGTCGTCCGCGCGTTGCGCCGGCTGGAGCGCGGCGGCCTGGTGAGCCGGGAGAAGGACCAGCTCACCCTGCACGCCGACCGGTTCAGGGAATCGGCCCGGGAGGCCGCCCCGGCCGAGCCCGGACCGCCGCTGTCGGACGACCCCGCCACCGACGCGGTGCTGCGGGCATTCACCCGGGACGGGCAGATCACCTCGTTCCCGGGGCAGCGGACCCGGCGCCGGCTGCTGCTGGAGCACGTCGCCGCGATCTTCGAGCCGGGCGTGCGCTACCCCGAGAAGGACGTCAACGCGATCCTGCGGTCCTGGTACGGGGACTACGCCGCGCTGCGCCGCTACCTCGTCGACGAGCTGCTGCTGGACCGGGCCGACGGGCTCTACTGGCGCATCGGCGGCCCGGTCGCGGTCGACCCGCCGGCCCCGGACCTGGCCGGCGAGCCGGTCGAGCGGTTCCAGCGCATCGCGGCGTACGCGCTGCTGCGGGACGAGGACCGGGTGCTGCTGACCCGGCTGTCCCGCAACGCGTACAAGGGCCGGTGGACACTGCCCGGCGGCGGCCTCGACTTCGGCGAGCGGCCCACCGAGGCCGTCCTCCGGGAGGTGTACGAGGAGACCGGGCTGACCGTCCGGGTCGAGGAGCTGCTCGACGCCGACGCCGAGCGCTTCCGCCAGATCGGCCGGGTCGGCCTGTACGAGGCCCACGCCGTGCGCTTCCTCTACCGGGCCACGGTCCTCGGCGGCACGCTGCGGGTGGTCGAGGTCGGCGGCACCACCGACGACGCCCGCTGGTGGCCGCTGTCGCAGCTGCCGGAGCTGACCCCGTTCGTGCACCGGGTGCTGACCACCGGCCGGCTCAACCCGTAGCGCTCTTCGCGTCCAGGAGGCGGCGGAAGGACTCCAGCCGGCCCAGGGTCGAGTTGCCCTCGGCGACGTACTGGTCGAGATGGCAGCCCTCGGCGGCGGAGCGGTGGGCGCAGTTGGGCGGGCACTCCTCGGCCCCCTCGGCCAGGTCCGGGAACGCGGCCAGCAGATCGGCCGCGGTGATGTGACCGAGCCCGAACGAGCGGATGCCGGGGGTGTCGATCACCCAGCCGCCCTGCGGCAGCGGCAGCGCGACCACCGAGGACGAGGTGTGCCGGCCGCGGCCGATCGCGCTGACCACGCCGGTGGCCCGCTGCGCGTCCGGGATCAGCGCGTTGATCAGCGTCGACTTGCCCACCCCGGAGTGCCCGACCAGCACGCTGGTCCGGCCGACCAGCCGGTCCCGCAGCTCGGCCAGGTCGCCGCTGCGCTCGGTCGCGACCGCCGGCGTGCCCAGGTCCGCGTACGCGGCCAGCAGCTCGTCCGGGGAGGCCAGGTCGGCCTTGGTCAGGCAGAGCAGCGGGTCGAGCCCGCCGACGTACGCGGCGACCAGGAAGCGGTCGATCAGGCCCACCCGCGGCGGCGGGTCGGCCAGTGCGGTGACGACGACGAGCTGGTCGGCGTTGGCGACCACGATCCGCTCGTACGGGTCGGTGTCGTCGGCGCTGCGGCGCAGGACGGTCCGCCGCTCCTCGACCCGCACGATGCGGGCCAGCGAGTCCGGGCCGCCGGACAGGTCGCCGACCACCGCGACCCGGTCGCCGACGACGACCGAGCCCCGGCCGAGCTCGCGGGCCTGGATCGCGGTCAGCCGGGTGTCGCCGACGATCACGGTGTAGCGGCCGCGGTCGACCGCGACGACCAGCCCGGGCTGGGCGTCCTCGTGCTTGGGCCGGGTCCGGGTCCGCGGCCGGGACCCGCGGCCGGGGCGGACCCGGACGTCGTCCTCGTCCAGCCGGCTGGAGTCCGTATGCCGGTACGCGCGCTCCCAGCCCGGTGCCGCCGGGCCCGGCCGCCGCCGCCGACTCAGTGCGGCGCCCCGGCCGGGGCGGTGCCGAGCATGCCGGTCCACCGGTCCACGAAGTCGGGCACGGTCTTGCCGGTGGTCGCGACGTTCTCGACCAGCACGCCGTCGACGGCCAGCCCGAGCACGGCCGCGAACATCGCCATCCGGTGGTCCTCGTACGTGTGGACGAGGCCGCCGTGCAGCGGCCTCGGCACGACCCGCAGCCCGTCCGGGGTCTCGTGGCACTCGCCGCCGAGCCGGGTCAGCTCGGCCGAGAGCGCCCGCAGCCGGTCGGTCTCCTGCCCCCGCATGTGCGCGATCCCGTAGAAGGTCGACTCGGTGCCGGCCAGCGCGGCCAGCGCGGCCAGCGCCGGCACCAGCTCGGTGCAGTCGGCCAGGTCGGCGTCCAGCCCGAGCAGCGCGGTCCCGGCGGTGGTGGTCAGGCCGTCGTCGTCCACCACGCAGGACGCACCCATCGCCCGCAGCAGCTCCGGCAGCCGGCCGCCGGGCTGGTCCGAGCGGCGGGGCCAGCCCGGGATCCGCACCCGCCCGCCGGTCGCGACCGCGGCCACCACGAACGGCGCCGCGCTGGACAGGTCCGGCGGCACCACGAGCTCGCCGCCGCGCAGCGGTCCCGGCGCGACCGTCCACTCGCGACCGTCCGGGCTCGCGGTGACGGTGGCGCCGGCGTCGGCCAGCATGTGCGTGGTCATCGCGATCTGCAGCGCGCTCGGGGCCGGGCGGGCGCCGGTGTGCCGCAGCACCAGGCCCTCCTCGTACCGCGGGGCGGCCAGCAGCAGGCCGGAGATGAACTGGCTGGACTCGGTGCTGTCGATCTCGGCCGTGCCGCCCTTGACCGAGCCCCGGCCGTACACGGTCAGGGGGAGGGTGACGTCGTCGACCTCGGCGCCGAGCTGGCGCAGTCCCTCGACCAGCGGGGCGAGCGGGCGGTGCCGGGCCCGCGGGTCGCCGTCGAAGCGCACCGGCGCGTCGGCCAGCGCGGCCAGCGGTGGCACGAACCGCTGCACGGTGCCGGCCAGGCCGACGTCGACGCTACCGCCGCCGCGCAGCCGGCCCGGCGTCACCAGCCAGTCGGCGCCGTCGTCGGCGATCCCGACGCCGAGCGCGCGCAGCGCCCCGGCCATGAGCAGGGTGTCCCGGGCCCGCAACGGGGTGCGGACCCGCGACGGCTCGGTGGCCAGGGCGGCCAGGACGAGCGCGCGGTTCGTGACCGACTTCGAGCCGGGAACGCTGACCACCGCGTCGACGGGAGCGGTGGCGCGCGGGGCGGGCCAGGGTGCCGTCATGGCCCACATCCTGCCGCACCGCCTCAGTACGGTGGAGCACATGTGCGGTCGTTACGTGGCCAAGCGCGGTCTGGACGACCTGGCCGCCGAGTTCGAGGCCGAGGACGCGCTCGGCTCGGCGCTGCGTCCGGACTACAACATCGCGCCGACCGACCTGGTCCCGGTCGTGGTGCTGCGGCACCGCTCGGGCGACCGGGAGGGGCCGCGGGTCCGGCAGCTGCGGGCGGCCAAGTGGGGGCTGGTGCCGTCCTGGGCCACCGACACGAAGCGCGCGGCGAAGCTGATCAACGCCCGGGCCGAGACCGTGACCGAGCTGCTGGCGTTCCGCTCGGCCGTGCGGCGGCGGCGTTGCCTGGTCCCGGCCGACGGCTGGTACGAGTGGGCGCCGCTCGCCGACGGCCCCGGCAAGCAGCCGACGTACCTGACCCCGGCCTCCGGCGACGTCATCGCCTTCGCCGGCCTGTACGAGATCTGGGGCCCGGACCGGCTGCTGACCAGCTCGATCGTGACGACCGCGGCGGCCGGGCCGCTGGCCGCCGTGCACCACCGGATGCCGCTGATGCTGCCGCGGGCGTCCTGGCCGGCCTGGCTGGACCCGGACCGGGAGGAGGTCGGCGACCTGCTCATGCCCGACCTGTCGCTGGTCGAGGGGATTGAGCTGCGCCCGGTCGGCCCCGCGGTCGGCACCGTCGCCAACGACGGGCCCGGCCTGATCGAGCGCGCGACGACGGCCGAGGCGACAGCGCCGACGCTGTTCTGAGGCCACTACGTCGCTGTTCGTCGTGCTGCACCGGCTGGGGCCGCGGCGGACCTCGGCCGCCGGCCTGCTCGCGTACGTGGGCGGGACGGCGGCCTCCGCGCTCGCGACCGGGCCCTGGGCGTACGCGGCCGGGCGGCGGGATCGGCAGCGGGCTGCTGGCCGTGTACGGGGTCAGCGCGGTGATCCGGGAGCTGCACGAGGCGACCCGGGCCCGGGTGGTCGCCGCGGCCTCGGCGATGTGGATCCTGCTCACCGACGGCTACGGTACGAGCGTGGCCAGGGCGGCGGTCGTGCTCAGCGCCGCGCCGCTGGCGTGGGCGGTGACCACCCTGGCCGGCCTCACCCCGGCGTACGCGGCCTTCGCCGTGGTCCTGGCCGCCGGCGCCCGCACCGCCACCCGCGCCCGGACGCCGGTCCCGGCATGACCCGCGCCCGCCGCCCCCGCCTGACCGGGGGTACTGCGACCGTGCCGACGCCGCAGGGGGACGCGACGGTGACGCTGGACGTCCCGGCCGGGACGCCGCGGGCGCTGTTCCTGCTCGGGCACGGCGCGGGTGGCTCGATCGAGTCCCCGGACCTCGTCGCGGTGACGAGGGCCGGCGTGGCGATGGGCCTCGCCGTCGCCCGGGTGACCCAGCCGTACCGGGTGGCCGGGAAGAAGAGCACCCCGCGCCCGCCGGTCCTGGACGAGGCCTGGCTCGCGGTCGCCGCCGCGATCCGCGTCGACGGCCTGCCGCTGGTGGCCGGCGGACGCTCCAGCGGCGCCCGGGTCGCCTGCCGGACGGCGACCGAGCTCGGCGCCGCCGCGGTCGTCGCGCTGGCGTTCCCGACCGCGCCGCCGCGGACACCGGAGAAGGACCGGCTGGCCGAGCTGGCCGCGCCCGTCGTCCCGGTGCTGGTCGTGCAGGGCGGGCAGGACCCGTTCGGCGTCCCGCCGGAGGCCCCGGGCCGGACCGTGGTCACGATCGCCGCGACCCACACCATCCGCGGCGCGGCGGCGAGCGCGGCGGCGACCGCGGTGACCGACTGGCTGGCTACCGTGCTCGGGTGATCTACCCGATCGCCCGGGACCTGCCCGGCACCCTCAGCACGATGCCGGCCCCGCTCGGCGGTGCCGGCCTGGACGACGCGCTGGCCGAGCTGCGCGCGCAGGGCGTCGACATGGTCGTCAGCCTGCTGCCCCCGGGCCAGGCCGCCGCACTGGAGCTGGACGGGGAGGCGGCGGCCGCGGCCCGGGCCGGCCTGGGGTTCCGGTCGCTGCCGATCGACGACTTCGGCGTCCCGGACCGGGACGCGTTCGCCGCGCCGCTGCGGGCGCTGGGCGCGGCCCTCGACGACGGCCAGCACCTGGCGATCCACTGCTGGGCCGGGATCGGCCGGTCCTCGCTGGTCGCCGCCGCGCTCCTGGTGCTGCGCGGCGACGACCCGGCGACGGCCTGGGACCGGGTGGCCGCCGGCCGCGGCGTACCGGTCCCCGAGACCGAGGCCCAGCGCCGGTGGGTCTACGGGCTAACCCCGTAGCCCCGGGAAGTCCTCTTCGCGGAACTCGGCCGGCCGCCGCCCGGCCGCCCCGTTCCCGGCCGCCTCGTTCTCGGCCCCGCGCAGCTCGACCCGGCGGATCTTGCCCGAGATCGTCTTCGGCAGCTCGGTGAACTCGATCCGCCGCACCCGCTTGTACGGTGCGAGCTGCTCCCGGCAGTGCCGCAGGATCGCCTCGGCCGTCGCCGCGTTCGGCTCGTAGCCGGCCGCCAGCGTCACGTACGCCTTGGGCACCGCCAGCCGGACCGGGTCCGGCGCCGGCACCACCGCCGCCTCCGCCACCGCCTCGTGCTCGACCAGCACGCTCTCCAGCTCGAACGGCGAGATCCGGTAGTCCGAGGCCTTGAACACGTCGTCGGTGCGGCCCACGTACGTGATGGTGCCGTCGTCGTTGGCCCGGGCCACGTCGCCGGTGTGGTACCAGGCGTCGTCCGAGACCGGCGCCAGGTGCCCGTGCTCGTCCCGGTAGCCGGTCATCAGCGCGACCGGGGCCGGGTCCAGCCGCAGGCAGACCTCGCCCTCGACGCCGACCTCGCCGCTGACCGGGTCGACCAGGTCGACGACGTAACCGGGCAGCGGCCGGCCCATCGCGCCGATCGTGATCTCCACGCCGGGCGGGTTGCCGATCTGGGCGGTCGTCTCGGTCTGCCCGTACCCGTCCCGGACGGTGAGGCCCCAGACCCGGCGGACGTGCTCGATGACCTCGGGGTTCAGCGGCTCGCCGGCGCTGACCAGCTCCCGCATCGGGACGTCCCACTGGGCCAGGTCCTGCTGCACGAGCATCCGCCAGACCGTCGGCGGCGCGCAGAGCGTGGTCGCGCCGCACCGGACCAGCGTGTCCAGCAGCGCCGGGGCCGAGAACCGGCCGGTGTCGTGCACCAGGACGGTGGCGCCCGCGTTCCAGGGGGCGAACAGGCAGGACCAGGCGTGCTTGGCCCAGCCCGGCGAGGACACGTTGAGGTGCACGTCGCCCGGCTGCAGCCCGATCCAGAACATCGTGGACAGGTGCCCGACCGGGTAGCTGGTGTGGGTGTGCTCGACCAGCTTGGCCCGCGCGGTCGTGCCGGAGGTGAAGTAGAGCAGCAGCGGGTCCGCGCCCCGGGTCGGCTCGTCCGGGTCGAAGTGCTCCAGCGAGGTCTCGGTGTCCGAGTACCGCAGCCAGCCCTCGACCGGCTCGCCGACCGCGATCTTGGTGTAGCCGCCGTGGATGTCCGCGAACAGGCCGGTGTCGGCGCTGGCCGAGACGACCACGTCGACGTGACCGCGGTCGATCCGGTCGGCCAGGTCGGCCGGGCGCAGCAGCGTGCTGGCCGGGATGACCACGGCGCCGATCTTGGCCGCGGCCAGCATCAGCTCCCACAGCGGCACGGTGTTGCCGAGGAACAGCAGCACCCGGTCGCTCTTGCGGACGCGCTGCTCGCGCAGCCAGCCGGCCACCTGGGTGGACCGCCGGGACATCTCGGCGAAGCTGACCTGGGTCTCGCCCTCGGCCGTGACCAGCCACAACGCGGTCTGGTGGGGCCGCTCGACCGCGAGCACGCCGTCGAACCAGTCGATCGCCCAGTTGAACTCGTCCAGCTCCGGCCAGCGGAACTCCCCGTACGCCTTCGCGGGGTCGTCGCGGTGCTCGAGCAGGAAGTCGCGCGCGGTGCGGAACGCCTCTGTCGCCGTCACCCGGTCACCCAATCACGACCCGGCGATCGGCGCGACGGTGGCCGCCGCGACCCGGACCAGGTCGGCCGGGGCGAGCGAGACCTGCAGGCCACGACGGCCGGCGCTCACGTAGACCGTTTCCCACTGCGTGGCCGAGGCGTCCACCACCACCGGCAGCCGGGACCGGTGCCCGAGCGGGGAGATGCCGCCGGTGACGTACCCGGTGGCCCGCTCGGCCGCGGCCGGCTCCGCCATCGCCGCCTTCTTCCCGCCCAGGGCCGCCGCGATCGCCTTCAGGTCGAGCGAGCCGGTGACCGGGACGACGCCGACGGCGAGCCTCCCGTCGAGGGTCACGACCAGCGTCTTGAACAGCCGCCCGGGCTCGACCCCGAGCGCCTGCGCCGCCTCCGAACCGTACGAGGACGCTCTCGGATCGCGCTCGTACGGATGCAGCTCGTGCGGCACCTTCTGCCTACTCAGCAGTGCCGTCGCGGGTGTGCCCTGCCCTGCCACGGCGCTGACCATACGGAATGCGTGGCCGGAAGAGGACGTTCGAGAATTCGTGACACTGTCCGAGACGACCGAGCGCCGGGATGACCCCCGGGCCTGGCCCGAATGGAACCCCGGGGCGACCACGCCGGGCTGGCCGGCGACCACCCGCGTATCCTCGCGGTCCGGGGGAACTGCCCCCGTGACGACGGGAGGTCCGGTGGCGGAGGAGACCGCGGAGGCGCACGAGACCGCTGAACAGCGGCGTGCGCGCTTCGAGCGGGACGCGCTTCCGTTCCTGGACCAGCTCTACGCGGCCGCGATGCGGATGACCCGCAACCCGGCCGACGCCGAGGACCTGGTGCAGGAGACCTTCGTCAAGGCCTTCGCCGCCTTCCACCAGTTCCAGGAGGGCACCAACCTCAAGGCCTGGCTCTACCGGATCCTGACCAACACGTTCATCAACTCCTATCGCAAGCGGCAACGCCAGCCCCAGCAGTCCAGCTCCGAGAACATCGAGGACTGGCAGCTCGCGGCGGCCGAGTCGCACCAGTCGACCGGGCTGCGCTCGGCGGAGATGGACGCGCTGGACCACCTGCCCGACTCCGACGTCAAGGACGCGTTGCAGCGGCTGCCGGAGGACTTCCGGCTCGCGGTCTACCTGGCCGACGTGGAGGGTTTCTCCTACAAGGAGATCGCCGAGATCATGGGCACGCCGATCGGGACCGTGATGTCCCGCCTGCACCGGGGCCGGCGGGGCCTGCAGCGGCTGCTCGGGGACTACGCTCGGGACCGCGGCCTGGTCCGCGCGAACGCGACGGAGGAGGAAGCGTCGTGAGCTGCGGCGACCCTCACGAGACCGACTGCGGTGAAGTGCTGGCCGAGGTCTTTCTCTACCTCGACGGGGAGATGACCACCGAGCGCACCGAGCGGATCCGTGTGCACCTGGACGAGTGCTCCCCCTGCCTGCGCAAGTACGGCGTGGAGCAGGAGGTCAGGGCCCTCGTCGCCCGCTGCTGCGGCGGCGACCGCGCACCCGACACGCTGCGCGACCGGGTCCGGATCCGGCTCCGCGAGGCCGTCGTCGTCGAGTCGACGACCGTGGTGGAGTACCGGATCGACTGAGCGGCTCCACTGAGCGGAGGCCCGGCGCGGCGGTGTCTGGACCGGAGCGCCTGCCGGCCCGCCGCTGCGCCAACGGTAGGGCGCGGAGGGAAGACGCCGCCGGGGGGCGCCGGGCCGGGAGGACGCCGCCGGGGGCGCCGGGCCGGGAGCGAAGCATCAGCACAGTAGGGTTCCGGAACCGACGTTCCCGACATCGCGGAGGTTCCGGCCGTGTTCGAGTCCGTGCTGGTCGCCAACCGCGGCGAGATCGCGGTCCGGGTGATCCGCACCTGCCAGCGCCTCGGGGTCAAGGCCGTCGCGGTCCACTCCGAGGCCGACGCGGGCGCGCTGCACGTGCGGCTGGCCGACGAGTCGGTCGAGCTCGGACCGGCGCCCGCCGCGCAGTCGTACCTGGACATGACCCGGGTGCTGGAGGCGGCCCGGGTCAGCGGCGCCCAGGCCGTCCACCCCGGGTACGGGTTCCTGGCCGAGAGCGCCGAGTTCGCCCGCCGGGTCACCGACGCCGGGCTGGTCTGGGTCGGGCCCGCGCCGGAGGCGATCGAGGCCATGGGCGACAAGGTCGCCGCGCGCAAGGCCATGCAGGCGGCCGGGGTGCCGGTGGCCGCGGGCACCGACCCGCTGCCGGACGCGGACGCCGCCGCCCGGGCCGCGGCCGAGATCGGCTACCCGGTGATGGTCAAGGCCGCCGGCGGCGGGGGCGGGATCGGCATGGCCGCGGTCGCGGACGAGACCGAGCTGCGGACCGCGTACGAGACCGCGCGGACCCGGGCCGAGCGTTTCTTCGGCTCGCCCGCGGTGTTCCTGGAGCGCTACCTGGCGCACGCGCGGCACGTCGAGGTGCAGGTCCTCGGGCTGGCCGACGGCCGGGTGCTGGCGCTGGGGGAGCGGGACTGCTCGGTCCAGCGGCGGCACCAGAAGGTGGCCGAGGAGACGCCCTCGCCCGGGGTGTCCGACGCGCTGCGGGCCGACATGCTGGCCGCCGCCGTCCGGGCCGCCGAGGCCGTCGACTACCGCGGCGCCGGCACCGTCGAGTGCCTGGTCCCGGCGGACTCGACGGGCGAGTTCTTCTTCCTGGAGATGAACACCCGGCTGCAGGTCGAGCACCCGGTGACCGAGCTGGTCACCGGCGTCGACCTGGTCGAGGAGCAGCTCCGGGTGGCCGCCGGCGACCCGCCGGCACTGGACCCGGACGACCTGCCCGCGCCCCGCGGCCACGCGATCGAGCTGCGGGTCTACGCCGAGGACCCGAAGCGGTTCCTGCCCGGGCCGGGAAAGATCACCCGCTGGGAGGAGCCGTCCGGCGAGGGCGTCCGGGTCGACTCCGGATACGCGGAGGGTGACACGGTCACGCCGTACTACGACCCGCTGATGGCCAAGCTCTGCGTCTGGGGGCCGGACCGCACGGCCGCGCTGGCCCGGGCCCGGATCGCGGTCGCCGGTTTCGTGGTCGAGGGGCCCAAGTGCAACCTGCCGTTCTTCACCGAGCTGCTGGAGTCCCCGGACTTCGTCTCGGGCTCGTACGACACCGGGCTGATCGCGAGGATGCGCGCGTAAGGCTGGGTAGTCTCAATCCGACGACACAGGAGGGTTCCGTGGCCGACGAGATCCGCGCCGAGATGGTGGCGAACGTGTGGAAGGTCGTCGCCTCCGCCGGCGACACCGTCGACGACGGGGACACGCTGGTGATCCTGGAGTCGATGAAGATGGAGATCCCGGTGCTGGCCGAGTCGGCCGGGACCGTGGCCGAGATCGCCGTCAACGAGGGCGACGTGGTCCAGGAGGGCGACCTCATCGCCCGGGTGGAGTGAGCTCCCGCGCGTAGGTGACCAGGGAGACGTCCGGTTCCGGGCTCCAGTCCAGGTCCGGGGTACGGGCGAAGCCCAGCCGCAGGTAGAGCCGCCCCGCCGTGGCCATGCCGGTCTGGGTCGACAGTCGCAGGATCCGGACGCCGTCGCGCTCGGCCCGCTCGACGCACCAGCGCACCAGCGTCTCGCCGACGCCCTGCCCGCGGGCGTCCGGATCGACCACGAGCATCCGGAAGTCGGCCTCGTCCGGTGCCGTCGCGGTCTCCGCGTACGGAGTGCCGTGGCCGGCGTACGTCACCGTGCCGAGGATCCGGTCGCCGTTGCCGACCGCGACCATCAGCTCGGCCTTCTCGGCCCGGGCGGCGGAGTCGCGCAGCAGCGGCAGGTAGTGCGAGCCGGTCCGGATGTACCCCTCCGCGAGGTACACCCGGACCGTGAGCTCGCCGATCTGCTCGTACTCGTCCGGTCGGGCGGCCCTGATCAGCACCGCCCGAGCCTAACTAGGTGGTGGCGCGGGGGCCGTCCGAGGTCAGCTCCGCCAACGGCTCGACCCGGGGGTCGCCCGCGTCGGCGTGGTAGTCCGAGGGCTCGGTCTCGTCCAGGCCCTCGGTGCCCTTCATGGTCCGGAACACGAACGTGAGCAGGACCGCGACGACCAGGTTGAGCACGAACGCGGTCATCCCGATGTAGCCGAGCTTCTCGAACACCGGCACGTTCGCGATCGAGGCGCCGAAGTGCGCCAGGGTCGGGCTGCTCTGGTTGTAGGCGACGACCGTGCCGTAGATCATGCCGACGGCCCAGCCGATCAGCAGCGCGTACCGGTGCAGCCAGCGGGTGTAGAGGCCGACCACGATCGCCGGGAACGTCTGCAGGATCCAGATCCCGCCGAGCAACTGGAAGTTGATCGCGTTCTGCCGGTCCAGCGTGAGCACGAAGACCAGCGCGCCCAGCTTGACCACCAGCGAGACGATCTTGGAGACCGAGGCCTGCTTCGCCGGTGACGCGTCCCGCTCGAAGTACGCCCGGTAGATGTTGCGGGTGAACAGGTTGGCCGCCGCGATCGACATGATCGCCGCCGGCACCAGCGCCCCGATCGCCACCGCCGCGAACGCGATCCCCGCGAACCAGCTCGGGAAGCTGTCCTCGAAGAACTGCGGCACGACCAGCTGCGCGTTCGGCTTGCCGTCCAGCCCGATCGGCTTGGTCCCGGCCGCGATCGCCGCGAACCCGATCAGCGCCAGCAACCCCAGCACCAGCGAGTACGCCGGGAGGATCGCCGCGTTGCGCCGGATCACGTTGCGGCCCTTGGAGGACAGCACCGCGGTGATCGAGTGCGGGTACATGAACAGCGCCATCGCCGAGCCCAGCGCCAGCGACCCGTACGCCAGGTATTGCGCGGAGGACGGGATGAACGAGCCGGTCGGTTTCCCGGTGGCCGGGCTGAGCGTCGCCATCTTCTTCTGCGCCGCGTCGAAGGACGTCCCGAAGCCGATCTTCACCGCGATGTAGACGACCGCGACGATGACCACCAGGTAGATGAGGAAGTCCTTGACGAACGCGATCAGCGCCGGCGCCCGCAGCCCCGACGAGTACGTGTACGCGGCCAGCACCGCGAACGCGATGAACAGCGGCAGGTCCCGGGCGACCACGTTGTCCGAGCCGCCGATGCCCATCACCTCGAGCACGGCCTGGATGCCGACCAGCTGCAGCGCGATGTACGGCATCGTGGCGAGGATGCCGGTGACCGCGACCGCCAGCCCGAGCCCGCGGGAGCCGAACCGGCCCTGCACGAAGTCGGCCGGCGTCACGTACCCGTGCCGGTGCGAGACCGACCAGAGCCGCGGCATGAACACGAAGATGATCGGATAGACCACGATCGTGTACGGCACCGCGAAGAAGCCGCTGACCGCACCCGTCGCGTACATGGCCGCGGGGACCGCGACGAACGTGTACGCGGTGTAGAGGTCCCCGCCGAGCAGGAACCAGGTCACGAACGTGCCGAAGCCGCGGCCGCCCAGACCCCACTCGTCCAGGCTGGACATGCTGGCCGCGCGCCGCCACCGGGCCGCGGCGAAGCCGACCCCGGTGACGAACACGAACAGCACCAGCACGATGGTCAGCGCGACCCAGTTGACGCCGGTCACCGGTCACCACCCCCACGCCGGGCGTTGTTGATCAGGAAGTACGCCACCGTGGTGCAGCCGGAGGCGATGAACACCCAGAGCAGCTGGTACCAGTAGAAGAACGGGAAGCCCCACAGCCGGGGCCCGTCCTTCGCGTAGCTGCCCACCCAGAGCAGCGCGACGACCGGTGCGAGCACCAGGATCGTCACCGCGACTTTCACACCCGTCGGGAGATGTGCCCGATCGGTCCGGTCAGGTTCGGCCACCTGGACCTCCTGCATGCGACGTTGAGACCCCACCCCGTGCGGCCGGGACGTTACTACTGCGCATCGCCGATTTCGGGAGGTCACGCGCCCGCCGGTGCCGGTCCTGCGCCGGACGGCGGGAGCTATGCGCACCAGTGTCGCCGTTCGTACAAATGGCGGGCAAAAGGTGCTGCTCCGGGCGGCGTACTGGTTGCGGTTGTATACCAAAGCCTCTTCTGGATCGAGTAGGCCCACATTGGGTCTGCCCCAACGGACATCCGATCACTAAGGTCCGTCTCGCGCCCCCCGGTCGGGTGTGGTCGCCGGGGCACGCGGCCGTACTGCGTGGTCAGGGGGGTCAACCTGATGCGTCCATTCCGTCCACTAGTCCTGGTGGCGGCGGCGGCGACGAGCCTTGGGCTCGCGCTGCCGGCGACCGCCGCACCACCTACCGCCGCGGCAACAGGGGGTCTGTCCGCGAACACGGTGGCCCAGATCGATGCACTCGCCCAGGCGAAGCTCGCTCGCACCGCCACCCAGAAGAAGGTCGACTCGCGGCTGCTCGCCGCGGCCGCCCAGAGCAGCGGCCGCGCCGTCGCCAGCGGGGTCGGCATCCTCGCGACCGGCGTCAGCACCGACAAGCAGGGCCGCACCGCGGTCGACGTGCTCGGTGACAGGAAGGCCGTCGCCACCGCGGTCGCCGCCGTCGGCGGCCAGATCGTCGCGACGTCGAAGGCCAACTCCACCCGCGCGGCCGTGCCACTGGCCGCGGTCGAGTCGCTGGCCGGCAAGGCCGGCGTCACCCGGGTCGAGGTCGCCTCGCAGGCCATGCTGGCCAACGAGGGCGGCCGGGTCGCCCCGGCGACGAAGGAGCAGCTGGCGACCGCGCTGCAGAAGCGTCTCTCCGACGCCCGGACCAGCGCGAAGCCGGTCGCCAAGGCCGCGGTCACCGCGGTCGTGAACCAGGGCTCGGTCGTCTCCGAGGGCGACAAGGCGCACGCGGCCGACGCGGCCCGGACCCGCTTCCGGGTCACCGGCACCGGCGTCAAGGTCGGCGTGCTCTCCGACGGCGTCGACTCGCTCGCCGCCTCGATCGCCTCCGGCGACCTGCCCGCGGACACCCAGGTGCTGCCGGGCCAGGAGGGCTCCGGCGACGAGGGCACCGCGATGATGGAGATCGTCCACGACCTCGCGCCGAACGCGCAGATCACCTTCGCGACCGCGTTCACCAGCGAGGAGAGCTTCGCCGACAACATCCGGGCGCTGCGCGCGGCCGGGGCGGACATCATCGTGGACGACGTCGTCTACTTCGACGAGTCGCCGTTCCAGGACAGCGGCCCGGCGCAGGCGGTCATCGACGTCACCAACGACGGCGCGCTCTACTTCAGCTCCGCCGGCAACGAGAACAACGTCGACGACAACGACGCCGGCAACTGGGAGGGCGACTACCAGCCCGCCGGCGCCACCATCGGCAAGTTCGCCGGCGAGGCGCACGACTGGGATCCGGGCCCGGGCATCCAGACGCTCGACCCGGTCTCCGACAACTCCGCGGGCGTGCCCACGATCCTGCAGTGGAACGACCTCCAGGGCCACTCCGGCAACGACTACGACCTCTACGCGGTCGACGGCGCCGGCAACGTCCTCGCGGCGTCCAACGACACCCAGGACGGCGACGACCTGCCGTTCGAGGGCTTCAACCTGCCGAGCGGCACCGTCGGTCTGGCCGTGGTGAAGTTCAGCGGCGCGAACCGGTACTTCCAGCTCAGCCCGTTCCGCGGCCACTTCGTCGACCGGCCCGGACTGAAGGCGTTCAGCACCCCGGGCGTCACCCGCGGCCACTCGGCCGTGCCGGCGGCGTTCAGCGTCGCGGCGGTGCCGGCGGCGGTGGCCTTCGGGCGGGAGCTCCTGCCGGGGCTCACCAACCCGACCGGGCCGTTCCCGAACGCGTACACCCGGACGCAGACCACGGAGCGCTTCACCTCCGACGGCCCGCGCCGCGTGTTCTACAACCCGGACGGCACCCTGATCACGCCGGGCAACCTCACCTCGACCGGCGGCACCGTCCGGCTCAAGCCGGACATCACCGCCGCGGACGGCGTGAGCACCTCGGTGCCGGGCTTCTCGCCGTTCTTCGGCACCTCCGCGGCCGCTCCGCACGCCGCGGCGATCGCGGCGCTGATCGTCTCGGGCAACCCGGGCATCAGCCCGGCCGAGGTCCGCTCGGCGCTGACCGGCACGGCGATCGACATCGAGGCCCGCGGCTACGACCGCGACACCGGCTTCGGCATCGTGATGCCGCAGCGGGCACTGGCGAGGACCGGTGCCACCCCGCAGCCGCTCGCGGTCGCGGGTGACCCGGTGGTCACCACGACCACCGACGGCGACACGTTCGTCGAGCCGGGCGAGTCGGCGACGGTCACGATCCCGGTCACCAACCGGGGCGACGGACCGGCCACCGGCGTGAGCGTCCAGGTCAGCACCTCGACCCCGGGCGTCACGGTCCGGCCGGCCACCCGGTCGTACGGGAACATCGCCGTCAACGCGACCAAGACCGTCGGAGCCTTCACCCTGACGGTCCCGGCGAACTTCCCGCTCGGCGGCACGATCACGCTGAACATCCGGGTCAGCTTCGCCGGGGCGCTGTCCCCGCAGACCGTGGCGAAGTCGATCACGGTCGGCCAGCCCGGTCCGGTGCAGAACTTCGCCTACGCCGGTCCCGTCGTCGCGATCCCGGACAACACCCCGGCCGGGGTCGACGTCCCGGTGACCGTCGCGGGCGTCGGCAACGTCGCCCGGGCGTCGTTCTCGGTCGACGGTGCGACCTGCACCGACCTGCCCGGCGCGACGGCCGTCGGCATCGACCACACGTTCGTCGGTGACCTGATCGGCACGGTGGTCGCGCCTGACGGCACGACCGTCACGCTGTTCGACGCGCAGGGCGCCGGCGGCAACAACATCTGCCAGGCCGTGTTCGACGACTCGGCGACCGCGGTATTCGGGTCCACCGCCGCGCCCTTCACCGGGACGTGGAAGCCGGACTCGCCGCTGTCGGCGCTCAACGGGCACGCCGGCGATGGCACGTGGAAGTTCCACGTGTCCGACAACGCCGGGCTGGACATCGGCTCGGTCCGGGCGTTCTCGCTGCACCTGAGCGGGTTCGTCGCCTAGCGACGCACAAGCAGCACGGGAGGGGGGCGGCCGTCCGGTCGCCCCCCTCTCCGCGTTCTGTGGGACGCTCGGTGTCGATGTCGACGCTGCTGGAGCTGCTGACCGAGCACACGGACCTGCCGGCCGAGGACGTGACGCACCTGCAGCGGCTGGTGGCGGAGTGGCAGCTGCTGTCGGACCTGTCCTTCGCCGACCTGCTGCTCTGGGTGCCGATCGGGGAGGACGAGTTCCTCTGCGTGGCGCAGGTACGGCCGACGACCGGGCCGACCGCGTACCTGGACGACCACGTGGGGTTGCGGCAGTGCGACCCCGAGGCGGTCCCGCAGCTGGTCGCGACCCGCGAGGGCCGCATCTTCCGGGAGGCCGACCCGGAGTGGGACGGCCCGGTCGCGGTGCGGCGGGAGGCGATCCCGGTCCGCCGGTACGGCGGGCAGCCGCCGATCGGGGTCGTCGGCCGGGACACCAACCTGGTCGCCACCCGTGGTCCGTCCAAGCTGGAGCTGGCCTACCTCGGCGCCGCCAACGACCTGTGCCGGATGCTGGCCGAGGGCAACTTCCCGGCGCCCGGCCAGGACGAGGTGCACACCGGCCCGCGGGCCGGGGACGGGCTGATCCGGCTCGACGCCGACGGCCGCGTGGTCTACGCCAGCCCGAACGCGCAGTCGGCGTACCGGCGGCTCGGCGTGACCGGTGACCTGGTCGAGGACGAGCTGGCGCCGCTGACCCGGCAGCTGTCCCGGGACGCGCTGGAGGGCAGCGAGATCGCGGGCCGGATCAAGGCCGCGCTCGCCGGCGAGGCGCCGGCCCGGATGGAGGTCGAGGCCCGGGGCGCGATCGTGCTGTTCCGGGTGCTGCCGTTGCATCCCGAGGGGGAGGCCGCCGGGGCGCTGGTGCTGGTCGGCGACGTCACCGAGGTCCGCAACCGGGACCGGCAGCTGCTGAGCAAGGACGCGACCATCCGGGAGATCCACCATCGGGTGAAGAACAACCTGCAGACCGTGGCCGCGCTGCTGCGGCTGCAGGCCCGGCGGGTGGAGTCGGCGGCGGCCCGGACCGCGCTGGAGGAGTCCGTCCGGCGGGTGTCCTCGATCGCGATGGTGCACGAGACGCTCGCGGTCTCGCTGGACGAGAAGGTCGACTTCGACGGGATCGTGGACCGGCTGCTGCTCTCGCTCGGCGACGTGGCCGGGGCCGGGACCCGGGTCCGGCTGAACCGGCAGGGCGCGTTCGGGATCCTCGTCGCGGACGTGGCGACGCCGCTGGTGATGGTGCTCACCGAGACCGTGCAGAACGCGGTCGAGCACGGGTTCCCGGAGGACACCGACACCGGGACGGTCACGGTCACCGCGTACCGGATGGGGCGGCGGGTGCGGGTGACGATCGCCGACGACGGGGCCGGGCTGCCGCCGGGGTTCTCGCTCTCCGACAGCGACCGGCTCGGCCTGCAGATCGTCCGCGCGCTGGTGACGGCGGAACTCGGCGGCACCATCGCCGTACGCCCCCGCGCGATCGGCCGCGGCACCGAGGCGGTCCTCGACGTCCCCCTCCACCGCAAACACTGACCCACCCGGCCGACGGTGGTGCCGGGTGTTCGGACAGGGGACGGCCCGGCGCGTGAGCGCCGGGCCGTCGTGACGACGTTGGGGCAGTTATGCCATTCGTGCGCGAGCAGCGCGAGCACCACGCCGCTTGAGAGCACGACGCTCGTCCTCGCCCATCCCACCCCAGATGCCGGCGTCCTGACCGGATTCGAGCGCCCAACTCAGGCACTCGTCGGTCACTGGGCAACGACGGCATACGGCCTTGGCCGCGTCGAGCTGCACGATGGCGGGACCGGTGTTGCCGATCGGAAAGAACAGCTCCGGGTCCTCGTCGCGGCAGAGCGCTCGGTGGCGCCAGTCCATTGCGTAACTCTCCTCGCATCGCATGTTGGTCGCGATCCGTACCCGTGGTTAACGAGTACGAATCAGTCCCCCGCTTGTGAATTCTTTCACGAGTGACCTCGGTGTCAAGACTGTTCTCGGTCACCAGGTCATACCCGCGAGTGACGTCCCGCCGTTGCGGTGACCCGGAGTAGCCTTCCAGCCTGGCCGTGACGGCACAATGGGCTACTCGGGGTATTTCAGGCCACGATCTCCGGGGGCCTGATCACGTAATGCGATCAGACAATGACCCGCAGCACGTCGGGAACCGACCGGAATCGCACCGACTCCCGCTCGCCGAGCCAGTCGCCGTCCACCTGCAGCGCCAGCGGACGGCTCGCACGGAGGGTGAACTCCGCCAGGTCGTGCACTCTGAGCAACCGTCGGCTGCGTGGCGGCGACGACCCGAGCAGCGCCCGCCGAACGTAGCGCAGAGTGAGCAGGATTCCCATACTCCTGGGCGCGAAAAGGTCCAGTCCGGCGTCGAAGGACGCTTCCGGGCTCGGCTGCACCGGACGCTCCCCGAGGTACGTCCAGGGCGCGGTGTTGGTCACCAGCGCGAAGTGCAGGTGGTCGACCGGTTTCTGCCCCGGCCGTTCCAGCGTGATCGCCGGGTGCCGCCGGTCGACCGTGGCGTAGTGCGTGAGCGCGGCCCGGACGAACCGCGCGTGCGACGGCGGGTCGCCGGCCCGCCGCCGCTTCTCGATCCGCCGGACCACGTCGGCGTCGAAGCCGAGGCCGGCGTTGAAGGTGAAGTAGCGGTCGTCGGCCAGCCCGAGCCCGATCCGGCGGGTCCGCCCGGCTCGCAGCGCCTCCAGGATCGCGCCGGTCGCGTCGAACGGGTGCGTCGGCAGGCCGACCGCGCGGACGAAGACGTTGGTGGAGCCGCCGGGCACGACCGCGAGCGCCGGCAGGTCGTCTTGCGGGCCGTCGGTGAGCAGCCCGTTCACGACCTCGTTGACGGTCCCGTCGCCGCCGAGCGCGACGACCACGTCCAGGCCCTCGCGCATCGCCCGGACGGCCAGCGCGGCCGCGTGCCCGCGGTGGCTGGTCTCGACGACCTCGACCTTGAGCTCGCTGGCCAGCGCGCGCTTGAGCACCTCGCGGCTGCGCGGGGTCGTCGTGGTGGCCTTGGGGTTGACCACCAGGAGAGCGCGCACGTCCAGCAGCTTAGGTCCCGCCCGCTACCGGCCGCCCGGCTGCCGGTCCGCGGCCGCCGGTAGGGTCGTCGTGTGGCGGAGGGAGAGCCGGCCCGGGCGCCGCGGCCCGTGCTCGCCGCGTCGGCGCTGGTCGTGGTCGAGGGCGCCGCGCTGCTGGTGTTCGCGATCGTCAACGTCGTGCTGACCGCGTCCTCCGACGCCGGCAGCGTCCCGCTCGCGCTCGGCGGCGCGCTCGTGCTGGCGATCTTCGGCGGCATCCTGGTGCTGCTGGCCCGGGCGCTGCGCGCGCTCAAGCCGCCGGCCCGGTCGCCGGTGATCGCGGTGCAGATCGTCGCGCTGCCGATCGGCTGGACGCTGACCACCGGCAACGCGCGGCCGGAGATCGGCCTGCCGGTGCTGGCGCTGGCGATCGCCGTGCTGGTGCTGCTGTTCAGCACGGCCGAGGCCCGGGACTCGCTGACCCGGGAGCGCTTCATTCGTCCTGAGTGAGCCGCTCCCGCAGCTGGGCCAGGGTGCGGGCCAGCAATCGGGACACGTGCATCTGGGAGATGCCGAGCTCGGCCGCGATCTGGGACTGGGTCAGGTTGCCGAAGAACCGCAGCATGAGGATGCGCCGCTCCCGCGGGGCAAGCGAGTCCAGCAGCGGCTTGATCGACTCCCGGTACTCGACGCCCTCCAGGGACAGGTCCTCGGCCCCGAGCGTGTCCGCGACCGACAGGCCGCCCTCGCCGTCGCTGGCCTCGATGGACACGGCCGTGTACGCGTTGGCCGACTCCAGCCCCTCGAGCACCTCCTCCTCGCCGATCTTCAGGTGCACGGCGAGCTCGCCCACGGTGGGGGAGCGGCCCAGCGTCTGGGTCAGGTCGGAGGTGGCCGAGGACAGCGAGGCGCGCAGCTCCTGCAGCCGCCGCGGCACCCGGACGGTCCAGCCCTTGTCCCGGAAGTGCCGCTTGATCTCGCCGACCACGGTCGGCGTCGCGTACGTCGAGAACTCGACACCACGCTCGGTGTCGAACCGGTCCACGGCCTTGATCAGCCCGATGGTGCCGACCTGGACCAGGTCGTCCAGCGGCTCGCCGCGGCCGGCGAACCGGCGGGCGAGGTATTCCACCAGCGGCAGGTGCATCTCGACCAGCCGGTCGCGGACGCGCTGCCGGGCCGGGTCGTCCTCGGCCATCCCGACGAACGTGCCGAACAGCTCGCGGGCGAGCTCGCGGTCGTTGCGGGTGCGTTCGCTGCGGGTGGAGTCGTCGCCGGCGGTGGCGATGCTGCGCGCGCTCATCCCTGACCGCCGTGCTTGCGCAGGGTCACCGAGACGGTGTTGTCCTCGGCGACGTCGGTGTCGACGTCACCGGCCAGCGCGGTCAGGACCGTCCAGGCGAAGGTGTTGCGCCGGGGCACCCGCCCGGTCCGGCTCGGCACCCGGACGGTGACCGTGAGGGACCGGTCGGCCAGCGAGAACAGGCAGGTCATCGCCGCGCCGGCGACCGCGTCGGGCAGCAGCAGCGCGCACGCCTCGTCGACTGCGATGCGGAGGTCCTCGATCTCGTCGAGGGTGAAGTCCAGCCGGGCGGCCAGGCCGGCGGTCGCCGTCCGCAGCACCGACAGGTACGCCCCGTCGGCCGGGAGCCTGAGCTCGACCACGTCCTCGCTGCGGGCGGCCGCGGCCGCCGTCGCGGTTCCTGCGTCGTCGGTCACCTGGTGCCCTCCCGAGCGGCGTGTCGCCTGTTCGCCGCGCAGGGTACGCAGGTCAGCCCGAGTCCCGCTCGGCGGGGTTGGGCACGTTCCAGCGGTGCACGGCGGGCTGGCCGTGCTCGCTCCCGAGCAGGCACGGGCTGGCCGGACCCAGCACGAACAGTGAACCACTGCTCACGGGGAGTCCCAACCATCGGGCGGCCAGAACTCGGCTGAAATGACCGTGCCCGACGGTCACGACCGGCCCGGTCTCCAGCGCGGTACGGATCCTGACCAGCATCCGGTCGGCCCGGGCGCCGACCTCGGCCGCGGTCTCGCCGCCGGGCGGGTCGCCGGTCCAGATCGTCCAGCCGGGCCGGGTCTTGCGGATCTCCGCGGTGGTGACGCCCTCGTATTCGCCGTACGCCCACTCGGCCAGATCGTCGGTGATCTCGATCGTGCAGGTCTCGGCCAGGCCGGCCAGCTCGGCGGTGCGCTGAGCCCGCCCGCGGGGGCTGACGAAGACGGTGGCCGGGCAGACCTCGGCCAGCAGGGGGCCGAGGGCCCGCGCCTGCCGTTCGCCCTGCCGGGTGAGCGGGACGTCGGTCGTGCTGGTGTGCCGGCCGGCGCGGGACCACTCGGTCTCGCCGTGCCGGACGACGCAGAGCTCGTCGGGCGCAGGCGCGGCCGGCACCGCAGAGGTGCCGGCCGCGTCCAGAAGGCTCACGAGAAGCCCCTACGCCTGCTTGGTCTCCCAGAAGATCTTGTCGATCGCCGCGATCTGGTCGAGCAGTGCCTGGCCCTCGGCCGGGTCGACCGAGCCCTTGCCGCCGGCCGCGCCGGCCGCCTTGGTGGCCTTGTTGAACAGCTCGTGCAGCTGCGGGTACTTCTCGAAGTGCGGGGGCTTGAAGTAGTCGGTCCACAGCACCCAGAGGTGGTGCTTGACCAGCTCGGCCCGCTGCTCCTTGATGATGAGCGCCCGGGTGCGGAACACCGGGTCCTCGTTCGACTGGTACTTCTCCATGATCGCCTTGACCGACTCCGCCTCGATCCGCGCCTGCGCGGGGTCGTAGACGCCGCAAGGCAGATCGCAGTGCGCGTACGCGACAGTGCGAGGCGTGAGAAGCCGGGACAACCGCATCGGGTGAACCTCCGAATCGCTGTCATGATCGTGCCGTGCCGACCCTACCCCGCTGGCCCGTCCGGAGGGTCCGCGTGGTCGGCCCGTCGATGGTGCCTACCCTGCGAAATGGGGACGCACTCCTCGTCCGGCCGGGCGGATCCGTGCGGCCCGGCGACCTCGTCATCGCCCGCTTCCCGGCCGGTCCGGACCTGCTCGTGGTCAAGCGCGCGATCCGCCGCGAGGGCGCGGGCTGGTGGCTGGAGGGCGACAACCCGTTCGTCACCGACGACAGCCGCGCGTACGGCCCCGGCACCGTCCTGGCCCGGGTCGTGCTGCGGTACTGGCCGCTGCGCCGGCTTCAGCAGCACTAGCGCGACGAGCGCGGCCACGGCCCCCAGCGCGGCGTGCGCGTCCAGCAGCGGCAGCAGCCCGACCGGGTCGGCCAGCAGCCCGGCCAGCAGCGTCCCGGCCGCCTGGGCCGCGGCGCCGACGGCCAGCACCAGCCCGAGCACCCGGCCCCGGTACGCGTCCGGGGTGCTGCCCAGCGCCACCGTGGTCAGGCCGGCCAGGCCGGCCGAGATCGGCAGCCCGACCACCACGAACAACGCGACGTAGTACGGCGGTGCGGTGGTCAGCGCCGGGCCGTTCCAGATCGCCAGGCAGACCAGGGAGAAGCCGAGGCAGCCGCCGGTGACCAGCGCCCGGGGCGAGACCCGGCGGGCGAGCGCGCCGAGCACCATCCCGCCGGCGATGCCGCCGATCGCCTGCACGCCCCGCAGCAGCCCGACCTCGGCCCCGCCGCCGCCGAGCCGGCGCAGCACGAAGACCACGAACAGCACCACGAACATGCCCTGGGCCAGGTCGATGAGCACCGCGACCAGCACCGCGCCGACCAGCCGCCGGTCGGACCGGATGACCGCCAGCCCGGCCAGCAGCTCGGTCGCCGCGCCGGCCGGCGCCGCCCGTGGGACCGGCGCCGGCGTCCAGCCGACGAGCAGGGCCGCCGCCAGCGCGAAGGTGACCGCGTCGGCGATCACCACCCCGCCCAGCCCGTACGCCTGGAGCAGGACGCCGCCGAGGGCGCCGCCGGCCAGCCGGGCCACGTTCGCGGCCACCCCGAGCTGGGCCGCGGCCGCGGTCAGCTCGTCCGGCTCGACCGTGGCCGGCATCAGCGCCTGCCGGACCGGGTCGTTGACGGTGGACAGCACGGCCTGGGCCGCGGTCACCAGGTAGACGATCCAGAGCGTGCCGCGGCCGTCGACCGCGAGCAGCGGCAGCAGCAGGACGCCCTGCGTCAGCCCGGCCGCGATGAGCAGCCGGCGCCGGTCCCAGCGGTCGGCCAGCACCCCGGCCAGCGGCGCGGCCACCACCGCCCCGGCCAGCTCCAGCAGGAACACCGTCGAGGTGGTGAGGGCCGAGCCGGTCAGCTGCAGGACGTACACGGGCAGCGCGATCAGCAGCAGCCAGTCGCCGGTCTCGGAGACCGCGCCGGCGCTCCAGAGCCGGGCGAACGCCGGCCGGCGGCGGACCAGCATCACGACGCGTCCGGCCGCAGGAACGCGGACAGGAACAGGTGCACCGGCCGGGCCCCGGCGGGCGCGTCGTCCCGGGTCGCGGCGAGGTACGGCCGGATCGCCGCGTCCAGCCGGGCGCTCAGCTCGAGCAGCTCGGCCGGCGTCAGCAGCAGCCCGTACGTGCTCAGGTCGGCGCTGCGGCGCCACTCCTCGGGCAGGTCGTCCTCGCCCCGCAGGTAGGCCCGGGCCAGCCGGTTCTCCTCGTCCAGGCGGATCGCCGCGAAGGTCTGCAGGGCGCCGCGGGCGGCCGGCTCGGCCGCGATCTGGGAGAAGTCGAAGCCGGTGGCGGCCGCCCGCCAGGGCCGCTCGCGCCCGTCGGCCGCGTCCTCGGCCCGCTCGACGAAGCCGAACTTCTCCAGCTGCCGCAGGTGCCAGCTGCAGTTGGAGGGGGAGGCGCCGACCGCCTCCGCGCACTCGCTCGCGGTCCGCGGTCCGACCGCCATCAGGTGCGACAGCAGCGCGGTCCGGACCGGGTGGGCGAGCGCGGACAGCATCCGGACGTCGCGGACCTCGCGCCGGTTCTCGGGCCGGGCCATGAGCCACCTCCTGAAAGAGTCCTTTCACATCTGACCACGGTCAGAGACGGATGTGAAGGGGTTCTTTCGGACCTGGCGGAGTTCGGACCGGCCGGAGTTCGGACCGGCCGGAGTTCAGACCTGCCGGAGGGAGGCGTAGAACGCGCGGCACTCGTCGTACGTCGGCAGCAGGCCCTGGTCCGCGGCCTCGGCCAGCGTCGGGGCCGCGGTGTCCTTGGCCGAGAGCAGCACCTCCAGGTCGTCCGGGATCGGCAGCGCCAGGGCCGGGTCGACCGGGCTGATGCCCTTCTCCCGGCCGGGGTCGTAGCCGGTGGAGCAGAGATAGGACAGCACCGTGTCGTCCTCGAGCGCGACCGCGCAGTGCCCGAGCCCCTCGGAGAGGTAGATCGCGCGGAAGTCGCGGTCGTCGAGCCGGACCACGTCATGCTGCCCGTACGTCGGTGAGCCGATCCGGATGTCGATCACGATGTCGAGCGCGGCGCCGCGCGGCACGTAGACGTACTTGGCCTGGCCGGGGGGCAGCAGCGAGAAGTGCACACCGCGCACGACGCCCCGCTTCGAGGCGCTGTGGTTGGTCTGCACGACCTGCACCGGGTGGCCGATCGCGTCGGCGAGCACGTCCCCGCGGAACGGGTTGACGAACAGCCCGCGCTCGTCCGGGAAGACGTCCGTGCTGATCTCGTAGGCGTCCGGGATGCTCAGTTCGCGCACCTTCACGTGGGCAACCTAACAGCGGTGCCAAACCGGTCCATGCGACACTTCGAGCACCTTCCTCGTACGTCGAGCTTCGGGTGATCCCCGGCGCGTACCTCTCCGAACTCCACGATTGGACGAGCCGTGAGCGACGCCGTGTCCTCTGCCGAGGACCCTTTCTCCGATCCGGTCTTCGCGCTGCACGAGGGCGGGAAGCTGGCGGTGCGCAGCCGGGCGCCGTTGCGCGACACCGCCGACCTGTCGCTGGCGTACACGCCCGGGGTGGCCCGGGTCTGCATGGCGATCGCGCAGGAGCCGGCGCTGGCCGCCCGCTTCACCTGGACCAGCCGGCTGGTGGCGGTCGTCACCGACGGCACCGCGGTGCTGGGGCTGGGCGACATCGGCCCCAGGGCCTCGCTGCCGGTGATGGAGGGCAAGGTCTGCCTGTTCAAGGAGTTCGGCGGGCTGGACGCGGTGCCGATCGCGCTGGACACCACCGACGTCGACGAGATCGTCGACACGGTGGCCCGGCTGGCGCCGTCCTTCGGCGGGATCAACCTGGAGGACATCAGCGCGCCGCGCTGCTTCGAGATCGAGGACCGGCTGCGGGAGCGGCTGGACATCCCGGTCTTCCACGACGACCAGCACGGCACCGCGATCGTGGTGCTGGCGGCGCTGCGCAACGCGGCCCGGCTGACCGGGCGCGAGCTCGGCCAGCTGCGGGTGGTCGTCTCGGGCGCCGGGGCGGCCGGGGTCGCCTGCACCAAGATCCTGCTCGCCGCCGGGATCGGGGACATCGCGGTGGCGGACTCCCGCGGCATCGTGCACGCCGGGCGGACCGACCTGACCCCGGTCAAGGCCGCGCTGGCGGAGATCACCGACCGGGCCGGCCACACCGGCTCGCTGGTGGAGGCGCTGGTCGGGGCGGACGTCTTCCTCGGGCTGTCCGGCGGAACCGTCCCGGAGGAGGCGGTGGCCTCGATGGCGCCGGGCTCGATCGTGTTCGCGCTGGCCAACCCGGACCCGGAGATCCACCCCGAGATCGCGGCCAAGTACGCGGCCGTGGTCGCCACCGGCCGCAGCGACTTCCCGAACCAGATCAACAACGTGCTGGCCTTCCCGGGTGTGTTCGCCGGAGCCTTCGACGCCCGGGCGACGGAGATCACCGAGGCGATGAAGCTGGCCGCCGCCGAGGCGCTCGCGGCCGTGGTCGCGGACGAGCTCCGGCCGGACCTGATCGTGCCCGGCCCGTTCGACCGGAGGGTCGCGCCCGCTGTGGCGGCCGCCGTCGCCGCCGCCGCCCGTCAGGACGGCGTCGCGCAGGTCTGAGCCGCGCGTCCCCGCGGCAGGTGACCTGGGCCGTTTCCGCCCGCGAGGGCCCGATCGGTACCGCTGGCCGGGGACCGACCGGGCCACCTGTGTTGAGCCGTTCGGGCCAGTCTGGGCCGCCCCGTAACTGAACCGTTCGCTGTCTCGTTGCGAACGATGAACGTACAGTGATGGTGGCGGCGTTCGGTGCCCGTGTTCCCGTGCGCCTGAGTGCCGCCGAACGGGGAGGCGCCACGTGCTCGGAGTGCTGCGCACGATCTGCACGGTCGTCGGGGCCGGGGCGCTGTACGGCGCGCTGATGGTCGCGCTCTGGTACGGCGTGATGCGGGCCGGGAAGCACCGGGCCCGGATGCACGCCGACCGCCGGGTCGCGGCCCGCGCCGTGCCGGTGACCGGGAGCGCGCACGACCGGTCCGCCGAGGGCCGCGAGCGCCGGGCCCGGTCCTGGGAGGAGCTGCCGTCCTGGCTCTGGCGGGACCGGCCCTGGGCGGTGGCGGTCGTCCTGCTCGGCGCCCCGTCCGTACGGGACCGGACGGCGCCGTTCGTCGACTTCCCGAACCGGGTGATCGACTGGAAGACGCTGCTGGACGAGTCCAGGGCCTGGCCGCCCGACCAGCGGCTCCTGGTGCAGAGCGCGTACGAGATGGCGTTCGACACCCCGGGCGAGGTCACCCGGGCCATGTCCGACCCGGTGACGCTGCGGGACCTGGTCCGCCACCTCGACGACGACGAGGTCGACCGGATCCGGGTGGCCATGCAGATCCGGCGCGTCCGGCTCGAGCCGGAGGACGGGATCACCACCCTCTCCTAGGGCGCGGCTCATGACCGACTGGCGGCGCGGACGGCGGTCAGACGACGACCGGCCGCGTCGGAGAAGCCGACCGATACAACCCCGGTATCGGCCGACTCCGCCGCCTTGCCGGACGCCGCCTGACCGCCGTCCGCATCCACCGCCGGTCATGAGCCGCGCCCTAGTCTGTCCGGGTGGTCATCCCGGTCTATGACTCGAACCCCACCCGGCGGCGTCCGTACGTCACCTGGGCCCTGATCGCGGTGACCGTGCTCGCGTTCCTGTTGTCGCCGGTGGTGCGCGGCCCGATCTTCGGGCAGGCGTCGACGGCGCAGCTGTGCCGGCAGCAGGCGTACTTCCTGGAGTGGGGCGCGGTGCCGGTCGAGCTGACCCACAACCGGCCGCTGGGCTACACGTACGGGCAGGCGGCCGGGGCCGGGCAGTGCTTCCAGGAGACGCCGAGCTACGACAAGCGGCCCTGGCTGTCCTCGATCACCGCGATCTTCGTGCACGGCGGCTGGGGACACCTGCTCGGCAACATGCTGTTCCTCTGGGTCTTCGGCAACAACGTCGAGGACCGGTTCGGGCGGCTGCGGTTCCTGCTGTTCTACCTGGCCGTCGGCATCCTCTCGACCTATGCGTACGCGTTCACCCGACCGGACGCGACCGAGCCGCTGGTCGGCGCGTCCGGCGCGATCTCCGGGGTGCTCGGCGCGTACCTGCTGCTGTTCCCGCGGGCCAAGGTGCTCTCGCTGGTCAGCTTCCTGTTCTTCTTCCCGCTGCGACTGCCGGCCTGGGTCGTGCTCGGCTTCTACTTCGTCCTGCAGGCTGTCTACGCGTACGGGGTCGGCGTGGGCGGCGGGGGAGCGGTGGCGTACCTGGTGCACGTGGTCGGGTTCGCGCTCGGGGTCGGCGTGGTGCTCGCGCTCGGGAAGCGGCTGCGACCGCCGCCGCCCCCACCACAGGCGAACTGGGCGTACTAGACCGCGCCCGTGTGGGCGCCGGCGACCGGGTCGATCTCGTGCAGGAGCCGGCCGGCGTCGACGTAGAGCGAGACCAGCGTGCGCGGGTCCTGCTCGGACGGCATCGTCTCCAGCGCGTCCGAGACCGCGCGCAGGCCGGCCTGGGCGGCGGCGTGGGCCCGCTGCAGCTCCGTCCGGTCGCCGCCGACCTGCAGCCGGCCGAACGCGCCCACCGCCGCCCCGGCCTGCTCCAGCGGGTCGGCCAGCGCGGCCACCACCGGCGCGACCTCGGGGTCGTCGCGCAGGTCGGCCAGCGCCCGGGCGGTGCCACGGATCTGGGTGGCCACGTGCTCCAGCGCGGTGTGCGCCTCGGTCAGCCGGGCCACCGACTCGGCCTCGTCGCGGGCCAGCGGGTTGTAGCGCAGGCTCTCGTCGCCGCGCCGGACCGCCTCGCCGGCCCGGGCCCGGGCTGCGTCCAGCTCGCGGGCCCGGCGCAGCCAGTCCTGCGCGGTCCGGTGGTCCCAGCCCGTACGCAGGCCCGTGCCGATGTCCGTGAGCAGCAGGCCGAGGTCCTCCGCGGCCCGGGTGATCGCACCGGCCGCGGCCTGCACGTGCGTCGGCGGGACGACGAGCATGTTCACCAGCACGCCGACGACCGCGCCGAGCAGGGTGTCGACGATCCGGACGCTGCCGTAGCCGGCGCCGAGGGCGAGCACCAGCACCGCGGACATCGCGACCTGGTTGACCTGCCGGCCCAGCCGCAGCAGGTTGCCGACGACGAGCGCGAGCAGGATCAACAGGGCGACCGTCCACAGGTGCACGCCCAGCGCGCCGACCAGCAGGAACGCGCCGCCGACGCCGACGGTCACGCCGACCACCTGCTGGATGCCGAAGGTGACCGTCTGCTTGACCGTGACCTGCACGGTCAGGATCGCGCCGAGCGCGGCCAGCGCCGGCAGCGGGCTGTGCAGCACCCGGACCGCGAGCTCCCAGGACACCGTCGCCGCCAGCGCGGTCTTGGCGATCTGCCGCAGCGTGTCCTGCTCCAGCACCAGCCACCGCCGCAGGCCCAGGCGGCGCAGCCGCCGCCAGCCGTCTCTCAGCACGATCTCCACGAGCGCATCGTGCCCCGTCAGCTCGTCAGGTGGCGCAGCCAGCGTTCGGGCGCGTCGAGGAACTCGCGCCAGTCCCGGACCAGGTCCAGCTCGGCCCAGTCCCGGCGGGTGAGTCCGTCCTCGGTCAGCTCCAGCACGCTCGCCCCGGGGGCGGCGGCCAGCAGCGGGGAATGTGTCGCCATGATCACCTGGGAGCCGGCCGCGACCGCGTCGGCCAGCAGGACGAGCAGGGCCAGGCAGGACCGGAACGACAGCGCCGCCTCCGGCTCGTCCAGCAGGTAGAGCCCGCGCTCGGTCCGCCGCGACTCCAGGAAGGCCAGGAACCCCTCACCGTGCGAGCGGGAGTGCAGGCCGGCGCCGTCGAACGCGCGCAGCTCGAACGCGTCGGTGTCGAGGGTGTCGAAGACCGCGTGCATCGCCTCCGCCCGCAGGAAGCAGCCGCCCTGCGGCGGCGGCCGCTCGGTGTCCAGCGCGAGGTGCCGGAACAGGTCGGTGTAGCCGGGGCGGCCGGCGTCCTCCGGCGTCCAGACCGGACCCCAGTGCTTCACCTCGGCCCGGGTCAGCCGCCGGCGCCAGGCGGCCGCCAGCGCCTCGACCAGCGTCGACTTCCCGGACCCGTTCTCGCCCACGAGCACCGTGACGCCCGAGTCGAGGTCGAGACCCTCGGCGCGGAGCTGGGCGACGGCCGGGATCGACCAGTACCAGGCGGCCGGGTCGTACTCGTGGCCCGGCTGGACCGCCACCCGGGTCAGCGGCAGCATCCGGCCACCGTACCGGTGCGGCGGGCGCGGGCCTGGTCGCGGCTAGGTCGCCGCGACCGCGGCCGTCTCCAGGCGGCGCCGGCAGTCGGCCGCCAGTGCCTCGTCCCGCAGGTCGAGGGCGCAGTCGAGCAACAGCCGCAGCGCCAGGCCGGCCTGCTGCGCCCGGCCGATCCGGTCGGCCGTACCGGCCGAGGCGGTCAGCTCCGGTACGGCCTCGGCCGGCCGGCCCAGGTCGAGCAGGATCTCGCCGAGCAGCCGCCGGGCGTCGGCCTCGACGGGCAGGTCCTGGACCCGCGACTCGGTCTCCGCGGACCGCCGGGCCAGCGGCTCGGCCTCGGCGGGCCGCCCCAGCCGCAGCAGCACCTCGGCCCGGGTGAGCTCGGCGTGGCTGGCCAGGCAGTCGTCCTCCAGCCCGGCGCCCGCGGCCCCGGCCTCCCGCAGCACCCGGTCGGCATCGTCGAGCAGGCCGCCGCGGACCAGCACGATGCCGAGCGTGATGAGCCGGTCGCACCGGTCGTGGGCCCGGCCGTGCCGGCCGGCCAGCTCGACCGACCGCTCCAGCGACCGGCGGCCGGCGGTCGTGTCGCCCCGGTCGAGCTGCAGCAGCGAGAGCGCGTGCAGCACGTACCCCTCGGCGTCGGGGGTGCCGCCGACCGCCGCCAGCTGCAGGGCGTCCTCGATCAGCGCGGCGCCCTCGGCGGTCCGGCCGGTCATCCGCAGGCAGAAGCCGGCCCGGGTGGTGCACAGCGCGCCGCCGCGGTGGTCGCCGAGCTCGGCGTACAGCTCGCGGGCGCGCAGGGCCGCCGCCAGGCCGCCGTCGAAGTCGCCGGGCACCGAGCGGGCGTCGGCGGTGAACCGGAGCACGCAGGCCAGCCCGGCCCGGTCGCCGGCCGCCTCGGCCGCTCGCCGCGCGTCGGCGAGCACGCTCTCCCACTCCGCCAGCCGGCAGCGCACCTGCAGGTGCCCGGTCAGCCGCTGGGCCAGCGTCCAGGCGACCGCGGCCGACCCCAGGTCGGCGGCCTGGCCGGCCACTTCGACCAGCGCCGGGGTCTCCTCGTCGAACCAGCGGCGGGGTGCGGCCGCGACCAGCGCGCGGACCGGTTCGGGCGGGGTCCAGGGGTCCGCCGGCTCGGGGTCGAGGTGGGCGGCCGACGACCCGTGGGTGGCGGTCGCGGCCACGCCGGCCAGCGCGCTCCAGCCGGCCAGCGCCCGGCCCAGCGCGGCCGGGCTGCCGGCGTCGTCCGGGTCCCGGACCACGAGGCGGATCAGGTCGTGCAGGACGTACCGGGGGCCGGTGACGCCGCGGCCGGCCGGGGTGACCAGGTGGGCGTCCAGCAGCGCCTCCAGCGCCCGCTCGGCCCGGCCCGGGTCGGCGTCGAGCAGCGCGGCGGCGACCCAGCCGGAGACCTCGGGCGGGCGCAGCGCGGCCAGCCGGGACAGCAGCAGCCGGCATTCGGCCGGCAGCGCGACCAGCCCGGCCGACAGGCTGGCCCGAACGCCCAGGTCGCCGAGCTGCAGCCAGTCCAGCCGCTGCCCGTCGACGGCGAGCCGGTCGGCGAGCTCGGCCACCGTGCCGTCGGGCGTACGGGCCAGCCGGGCGGCCACGATCCGCACCGCCAGCGGCAACCCGTCGCAGTAGCCGGCCAGCCGCTCGGCCGCCGCGCGCTCGGCCGCCACCCGCTGCGGGCCGACCACCGCGGACAGCAGCTCCAGCGCCTCGCCCGGGTCGAACGGGGCCAGGCCGATCCGGGCGGTCGCCGGCAGTCCCGCCAGTTGCTGCCGGCTCGTCGCGACCAGGGCCGTACCGGGGCCGGTCGGCAGCAGCGGGCGCAGCTGCGCCTCGCCGGCGGCGTCGTCGGCGACCAGCAGCACCCGGCGGTCGGCGAGCAGGTCCCGCAGCCGGGCCGCCCGCGAGTCCAGGTCGGGCGGTACGGCGGCGGGCAGCACGCCGAGCGACTCCAGGCAGCGCCGGACCGCGGCGGCCGGGCTCACCGGCCGGTCCAGCGTCCCGCGCAGCGAGACGAACAGCTGCCCGTCCGGGAACCGGTCGCGCAGCGCGGCGCCGACGGCGGCCACCAGCGCGGTCTTGCCGACCCCGCCCATCCCGCCGACCACGACGACGGCCGGCCCGGCTCCGGTCAACGCCGCCGTCAGCGCGGCGCGCTCGGTGTCCCGGCCGCTGAAGTCGTTCGGCGCGGCCGGGAGCTGGCGCGGGGCGGCCGCGCGGCCGCGCGCGGGCGTGAGGATGTCGCCGGCGTCGCCGGCCAGCAGCCGCTCGTGCAGCTCGCGCAGCCGGGCGGCGGGCTCGACGCCGAGCTCGTCGACCGACCGCCGCCAGCCCTCCCGGTACGTCGCCAGCGCGTCGGCGGTCCGCCCCGTCCGGGCCAGCGCCAGCATGAACCGCTCCCGGACCCCGTCCAGGTACGGCTGCTCGGCCAGCACCGGACCCAGCTCGTACGCGACCTCCTCGGGCCGGCCCGCCCGCAGCGCCGCGTCGGCCCAGTCCAGCAGGACGCCGCCGCGCAGCTCGGCCAGCGCGGCGGCGTGCGCCCGCAGCCGGGGCAGGTCGAGGCCGTCGAAGGCGGGGCCCCGCCAGCGGTCCAGCGCCGCGCGCAGCTCGGTCGCGGCCCTGACGGCGTCGCCGTCGCGCAGCGCCTGCCGGCCGCGGGCGGCGCCGGTGCGGAACAGCTCCGCGTCCAGGCCGCCGTCCGGGAGTTCGAGCCGGTACCCGGCCGGAGAGGTCACCAGCACCTCCCGGCCGGGACCGCCGGCCTCGTCCAGCGCCCGCCGGATCCCGTGCACGAGCCCGTGCACCTGGGTGCGGGCCGAGGCCGGGGGATCGCCGGGCCAGAGGTCGGCGATCAGCCGGTCCACCGGCAGCGGCCCGGTGGCCAGCAGCGCGAGCAGCGCCTCGGCCAGCCGGCCGCCCACCGGCAGCACCCGTCCCCGCGCGGTCAGCTCGATCGGGCCGAGCACACCGAGCCGGACCGGCGGTGGTTCCGAACGAGCCACGGACAGCTAGAGGTCGTCGTCGGAGTCGTCGCGGGCCAGCCAGGTGGCCAGCCGCTCGACCGGGACCTCGAAGTCCGGGTTGAGGTCGACGAACGCCTGCAGCTTCGCGGCCAGCCAGGCGAGGGTGACCTCCTGGTCACCCCGCCGGTCGGCCAGCTCCTCGATGCCGCGATCGGTCGCGTACATGGGCCCTCAGTCCGCGAACGCCGACTCGACGATGCCGCGCTGCTGGGCCTCGTGCGTCTTGCTCGACCCGGCGGCCGGCGAGGCCGAGGCCGGCCGGGCCCGGACCGTGAGCTGCGGCCGGGAGCCGAGCAGGGCCGGCAGCCGGAAGGCCACGTACGTCCAGGCGCCCATGTTCTCCGGCTCCTCCTGCACCCACCGCACCTCCGCGGACGGGTACGCCGCGAGCGCCTCGGACAGCGACTCGCCCGGGAACGGGTGCAGCTGCTCCAGCCGGAGGATCGCGGTGTCCCGGACCTCGTTCTGCTGCCGGTAGGACTCCAGGTCGTAGTAGACCTTGCCCGAGCAGACCAGCACCTTCGTCACCTCGGACGCCGAGGGCTTGCTCGGGTCGGCCAGCACCGGGGCGAACCGGCCGGTGGTGAAGTCCTCCACCGCCGAGGTCGCCGCCCGCAGCCGCAGCAGCGACTTCGGGGTGAACACGACCAGCGGCCGGACCGCGGCCAGTGCCTGCCGGCGCAGCAGGTGGAAGTAGTTCGCCGGCGTGGAGCAGTTGGCCACCGTGATGTTGTCCTCGGCGCACATCTGCAGGAAGCGCTCGATGCGGGCGGAGGAGTGGTCCGGGCCCTGGCCCTCGTAGCCGTGCGGCAGCAGCAGGGCGACCCGGGACCGCTGGCCCCACTTCGCCTCGCCGGAGGAGATGAACTCGTCCGTGATCGTCTGGGCGCCGTCGATGAAGTCGCCGAACTGGGCCTCCCAGCAGACCAGCGCCTCGGGGTTGGCCACGGAGTAGCCGTACTCGAAGCCGACGGCGGCGAACTCCGACAGCAGCGAGTCGTAGACCCAGAACTGGGCCTGGCCGGGGTCCAGGTACTTCAGCGGGGTGTGCTCCTCGCCGGTGTTGCGGTCGATGAGCACCGAGTGCCGCTGCGAGAACGTGCCGCGGCGGCTGTCCTGCCCGGCCAGCCGGACCGGTACCCCGTCCAGCACGGTCGCGCCGAACGCGAGCAGCTCGCCGAAGGACCAGTCGACGTGGCCCTCGATCGCCATCGCGCCGCGCCGGTCCAGCTGCGGCTTCAGCCGCGGGTGGACCTCGAAGCCGTCCGGCAGCGAGACGAACGCGTCGCCGATCCGCTTCATCGTCTCGGGGGTGATCGAGGTGTCCACCTGCTTCGGCGGCGGCGGGGTCATGTCCGGTGCCGGCTTGGCCTGCCCGGAGGCGTCCCGGGTCTCCACGAACACGCGCTCCAGCTGGTCCTGGAAGTCGCGCAGGGCCTCCTCGGCCTCCTCCAGGGTGATGTCCCCACGGCCGATGAGCGCCTCGGTGTAGAGCTTCCGGACCGAGCGCTTCTTGTCGATGATGTCGTACATCAGCGGCTGGGTGAACGAGGGGTTGTCGGTCTCGTTGTGGCCCCGCCGCCGGTAGCAGACCATGTCGATGACGACGTCCTTCTTGAACTCCCGGCGGTAGTCGACGGCCAGCTTGGCCACCCGTACGCACGCCTCGGGGTCGTCGCCGTTCACGTGGAAGATCGGGGCCTGGATCATCCGGGCCACGTCGGTGGAGTAGATGCTGGAGCGGGCCGCGGCCGGCGAGGTGGTGAAGCCGACCTGGTTGTTCACGACCAGGTGCACGGTGCCCCCGGTGCGGTAGCCGCGCAGCTGGGAGAGGTTGAGCGTCTCGGCGATCACGCCCTGGCCGGCGAACGCGGCGTCGCCGTGCATGAGCACCGGCAGCACGGTGAAGCCGGCCTCGCCCTTGTCGATCAGGTCCTGCTTGGCCCGCACGATGCCCTCGACGACCGGGTTGACCGCCTCCAGGTGGGACGGGTTCGCGGTCAGCGACACCTTCACCGTGGAGCCCATCCGGGACTTGAACACGCCGGCCGAGCCGAGGTGGTATTTCACGTCGCCGGAGCCGTGGCTCGACCTCGGGTCGATGTTGCCCTCGAACTCGGCGAAGATCTTCCCGTACGACTTGCCGACGATGTTGGCCAGCACGTTGAGCCGGCCGCGGTGCGGCATGCCGATGACGACCTCGTCCAGCGCCTCGTTGGCGGCCTCGGTCAGCACCGCGTCCAGCAGCGGGATGACCGACTCGGCGCCCTCGAGTGAGAACCGGCGCTGGCCGACGTACTTGGTCTGCAGGAACGTCTCGAACGCCTCGGCCGCGTTGAGCCGGCCCAGCACGTGCTTCTGCTCCTCGCGGTCGACCTGGTCGTGCTTGACCTCGATGCGCTGCTGCAGCCAGCGGCGCTCCTCGGGGTCGGTGATGTGCATGTACTCGACGCCGACCCGGCGGCAGTACGCGTCGCGCAGCACGCCGAGGATGTCCCGCAGCGCCATCGTGCGCTCGCCCGCGAACCCGCCGACCGGGAAGACCCGGTCCAGGTCCCAGAGCGTCAGCCCGTGCCGGATCACGTCCAGGTCGGGGTGACTGCGGATCTTGAACTCGAGCGGGTCCGTGTCGGCCATCAGGTGGCCGTTGGTCCGGTACGCGTTGATCAGCTCGATCACCCGCGCGGCCTTGTCGATCTGGCCCTCGTGGCTGAACGTCTGGTCCTGGACCCAGCGCACCGGCTCGTACGGGATGCGCAGCGAGTTGAAGATCTCGTCGTAGAACTCGTCGCCGCCGAGCAGCAGCTCGTGCATCCGCTTGAGGAACTCGCCGGACTGCGCGCCCTGGATGATGCGGTGGTCGTAGGTCGAGGTGAGCGTGACCGTGCGGCTGACCGCATTCTGTGCCAGCGCCTCCTCGCTCATCCCGGAGAATGCCGCCGGATACTCCATCGCGCCGACGCCGATGATCGTGCCCTGGCCCTGCATCAGCCGGGGGACCGAGTGCTCGGTGCCGATCGTGCCCGGGTTGGTCAGGCTGATCGTGGTGCCGGCGAAGTCGTCGGCGGTCAGCTTGCCCTGCCGGGCCCGCCGGATGATGTCCTCGTACGCGGCCAGGAACTTCGCGAAGTCCATCCCGTCGGAGCCCTTGAGGGCGGCGACGACCAGCGAGCGACTGCCGTTCTTGGCCTGCAGGTCGATGGCCAGCCCGAGGTTCACGTGCTCGGGGGTGACCAGGGCCGGGCGGCCGTCCACCTCGCCGAAGGAGTTGTTCATCTCCGGGTGGCTGCGCAGGGCCTTGACCATCGCGTAGCCGATGAGGTGGGTGAAGCTGACCTTGCCGCCGCGGGCCCGGCGGAGGTGGTTGTTGATGACGATGCGGTTGTCGATGAGCAGCTTGGCCGGGACCGCGCGGACGCTGGTCGCGGTCGGCACGGTCAGGCTGGACTCCATGTTCGCGACCACTCGGGCCGCGGCGCCGCGCAGGGGCTGGGCGCTCTGCTGCTGCGGAGCCTTGCCGCTCGGGCCGGACTGGGCCGTGCCGGCGGCGGGCTTGTCCGCGGGCTTCGCCGCGGCCGGCTTGTCGGCGGCGGGGTCGGGGCTGCTCTGCTGGGCGGCGGCCCGGTCCGCACCCGGCGCGGGCTTCGCACCCGGCGTCCCGCCGGAGGTCGCGCCGGAGGTCCCGGCGGAGGCGCCGGAGGTCCCGGCGGGATCGCCGGTGGACATCGCGTCGGACTTCGCGCTCGGGCTCGCGCCGGACGTTCCGGCGGAGGTCGCCGCGGGCGTCGCGCTCGTCGGTGCGGTCCCGTTCGGAGACGTCTTCGGCGGCGCGGCGGTCGCGCTCGCGGCGCTGTCGGCGGCCGGCGCCGGGGTCGGCGCCGCGGCGCCGACATCACTCGCCGCGGGCGCCGTACGCCCGGCGGGTCTGTCCGGTGAGTAATCGGCGAAGAACTCATGCCAGGCCGTGTCGACGCTGCCCGGATCGTCCAGGAAACGCTCGTACATCTCTTCCACGAGCCAGTCGTTCGGTCCGAACCCGCTAGGGGCACTCTGGGTGGACACGCGTGCGGTCGCCTCTTCCGCGCTGAGGTTTGGAGTTTCCCCAGGTTACCGTCCGGACGCTCGGCCCGGTGGTGAGGTGACCCGATCGGCGCAGCGACACGGCGGAGGCCGGGCCCGGTTCCGCTGGTGTGCACAGCGGAACCGGACCCGGCCCCGGTCGGTGTCGGCCCGGCCTGTCAGCTCACGTCGCGACGCACCGTGAACAGCCAGGCGAGGACGGCGAACGCCACCCCGTAGGCGAGCAGCACGATCCCCCCGGCCCATGGCGTGAGCAGGGTGATGTCGCCGTTGGTCCGGTCCCCGGAGCCGGTGCTCAGGGCCGTCGTGGCCCCGCCCGGCACGTACGGGTAGGCCTGCTGGACCTTCGCGATCGCGAAGATGAGCGTCTCGACCACGAACCGGTAGAGCAGGATCCCGACGACGGCCGCCACCTGGTTGCGCAGCAGGGCGCCGACGCCGACCCCGATGACGCCCCAGATCCCGGACGCGACGATGCCGCCCACGATGATCCGCGGTACGTCGTCGGAGCCAAGTTCGACGTCGATGCCGCGGGCGGAGAAGATCACCGCCGTGATCACGACCGAGGAGGCGACGGCCAGCGCGCCCAGCGCGAGCCCGGTGATCCCGTACGTGATCATCTTGGCGGTGATCACGCTGCCGCGGCGGGGGACGCTGAGGAACGTCGGCGTCACGGTGAGGTGCCGGTACTCCCCGGTCACCCCGATGACACCGAGGACGGACGAGATGATGACCGCCAGTCCGGTCGTCCCGCTGACCGCGTCCTGCATGAAGTTGGCCGGGTCGTCGATCCTGGTGAGGCCGGCGTTGAGGCCGGTGATCAGCAGGCTCAGGCCGGCGGTGAGCACCACCAGCCAGAACCACACCCGGGTCGTGAACAGCTTGCGGCTCTCGGCGCGCAGGGCGAGCGTCACCGGGCACCTCCTGGCGTGGTCGGGGCCTGCGGACCGGCCTGTGCGGACGCCATCGGCGGCAGTCCCGCGGGGACCGTTCCCGGCGGCGGGGCCGACCCGTCGGGCGCCCGGTACTGACCCTCGGTGAGCGCGAAGAACAGCTGCTCCAGGTCGGCCCGCTCGGTGCGCAGCTCGTGCAGCTCCACACCGGCCTCGAACGCCCGGTGACCGACCGCGTCGGCCGCCATGTCGCGGACCCTCAGCTCGGTCTCCCCGCTGCGGGTGACGTTCGCGCCGGCGTCGGCCAGCGTCATGCCGAGCTTGTCGACCGTCGGCGTCCTGACCACGACCGTCTCGCCCGCGCCCTTCTCGAGCTCGTCCATCGAGCCCTCGCGGACCAGCCGGCCCTGGCTGAGGATCACGACCCGGTCGGCCGACTGCTGCACCTCGGTGAGCAGGTGGCTGGAGACCAGCACGGTCTTGCCGGCGTCGGCCAGCGCGCGCTGGAACCGGCGCAGCCAGCGGATGCCCTCCGGGTCCAGCCCGTTGGCCGGCTCGTCCAGCAGCAGCACCTGCGGGTCGCCGAGCAGCGCGAACGCCAGGCCCAGCCGCTGCCGCATGCCGAGGGAGAACCCGCGCACCTTGCGGTGCGCCGCCTCGGTCAGCCCGACCTGCTCCAGCACCTCGTCGGCCCGGACGTCCGGGATTCCGGACGCGGCCGCGTAGACCCGCAGGTGGTTCCGGGCCGTCCGGCCCGGGTGGAAGCTGGACGCCTCCAGCACCGCTCCCACCGCCTGCATCGGCCTCGAGATCTGGCCGTACGGAACCCCGCCGATCGTCGCGGTGCCGCTGGTCGGCGTGACCAGTCCCAGCAGCATCCGCAGCGTCGTCGTCTTGCCGGCCCCGTTGGGGCCGAGGAAGCCGGTCACCGAACCCGGCTCCACGGTGAAACTCAGGTTGTCGACGGCACGGATCGTGCCGAAGTTCTTGGACAGGCCGGCCACCACGATGCGGCCCGGCTGGTCTGCCACCGGTCTCTCCCTCCCGTTCGCCGTTGCGCCGGAGTCATCGACCCGGGCACGTTTCCCCGATCTGGGGGACATCCTGGCAGACCGGTCAGACCGGATAGATCCCGCTTGGGGTGGAGTCAGGCATCCGTCATCCGGTGGATGCGGCGATACCGTGACCCCATGTCCGCCCCCGTCGGCTACTCCGGGAAACCGCTGGCCGCCAAGCTCGGCGTCACGCCCGGGAGCCGGGTGCTGCTGGTCGGCGCGCCCGCCGGCTTCGACCTCGCGGCCCCGGCCGGCGCGGTGGTCCGGACCCGCCCGGGTACGGCGGAGTACGAGGTCGTCCTCGCGTTCTGTCCGGACAGGTCGGCGCTGCGACGGCGGTTCGCGGCCCAGGTCCCGCGGCTGACGACGGCCGGCGCGCTCTGGGTCTGCTGGCCGAAGAAGAGCAGCGGGGTGGCGACCGACCTGGACGAGAACGGCGTCCGCGAGCACGGTCTGTCGGTGGGGTTGGTCGACGTGAAGGTGGCGGCGGTGGATCAGGTCTGGTCCGGGTTGAAATTCGTCCGAAGGCTGGTCGACCGATGAGCGACGTGGTGGTGATCGGCGCCGGCCACAACGGGCTCGTCGCCGCGACGCTGCTGGCCCGGACCGGGCTGTCCGTACAGGTGCTGGAGCAGGCGCCGGTGGTGGGCGGGGCCTGCCGGACCGAGTACCCGTTCGGCAAGGCGCCCGGGCTGGCCGCCTCCACCGGGGCCTATCTGCTGGGCCTGATGCCGCCGGAGCTGCTGCCGATCCTCGGGCTCGACCTGCCGCTGGTCCGCCGCGACCCGCACTACTTCCTGCCCACGCTGGACGGCCGGTCGCTGGTGCTGGGCGGGTCGCGCGAGGCGGCCCGGGCCCAGTTCGCGGAGTTCTTCTCCGAGGCCGACGCCCGCGCGGACGAGGCGCTCGGCGCGGAGCTGGCGATGCTGCGCGAGGACCTGGCCCCGGCCTGGCTGGCGCCGCCGCTGACGGTGGAGGAGACGGCCGAGCGGTACCTGCGCCCGGAGCTGCGGGACACCTTCGCCGCGATGGTGCGCGGCTCGGCGATGGACTACCTGCAGCGCTTCGGCTTCGAGTCCGAGACCGTCCTGGCCATGTACGCGGTGACCGACGGCATGCCCGGTCTCACCGGCTCGCCCTGGTCGCCCGGGTCCGGGCACAACTTCCTGGTGCACAACATGTGCCGGCTGCCGGGCGCGGGCGGGACCTGGATGGTCGTGCGCGGGGGCATGGGGACGGTGACGACCCGGCTGGCGGCACTGGCCGCCGCGGCCGGGGCGACGATCCGGACCGGCGTCGAGGTGACCGGGATCGAGACCGCCGGCGGTGCCGCCACCGGGGTCGTCGCCGACGGCGCGGTCGTGCCGGCGTCGGTGGTGCTGGTGGCGACCGACGCGTACCGGGTGCCGGGGCTGCTCGGGGACGCGACCCCGCCCGCGCTGCGGGAGCGCATCGACTTCTTCGCCGCGCGCTCGCCCGGTCAGACGATGAAGGTGAACCTGGCGCTGGCCGGGCTGCCGCGGTTCGCCGCGCTGCCGGACCCGGGGCACGGCCAGCACGGCACGACCGTGCACCTGCTGCCGCCGGCGGCCGAGGACGGCAGCGTGCTGACCGCGCTGCGGGCGGCGTTCTCCGACGCGGGGGCCGGCCGGCTGCCCTCCGCTCCACCGCTGGAGTGGTATCTGCACTCGACGCTGGACCCGTCGCTCGCCGACGACGCCGGCAACCACTCGTCCGCGCTGTTCGTGCAGGGCGTCCCGCACGAGGTCGCCGGGTCGTCCTGGGCCGCCGAGCAGGACGGGTACGTCGACCACCTGCTCGACCTGGTCGAGGCGTACGCGCCGGGGACCCGGGACCTGCTCGTCGACGTGAACGCGCTGGCGCCCCCGGGCATCCGGGAGCACTTCGGCATCACCAGCGCGAACATCATGCACGTGGACAACTCGATCTCCTTCGCCGACCGGATGCCGTACGCGGTGGGCGTCGAGGGCGTCTACGCCGGCGCCGCCGGCTGCCACCCGGCCGGCTCCGTCATCGGCGCCGCCGGCCACAACGCCGCCCGGCTCGTCCTCGCCGACCTGGGCCGGCGATGACGGAGAAGCGGCCGGTGCGGGACGTCGAGGTGAGCTCGGCGCCGATCCGGCTCGGGCAGTTCCTCAAGCTGGCCGGGCTGGTCGAGGGCGGCGGGGAGGCCAAGGCCCTGCTGGAGGCGGGCGAGGTCACGCTGAACGGGCGGCCGGAGAGCCGCCGCGGCGCGCAGCTCCGGTCGGGTGACGTGGTCCGGGTCGGGGACGAGCGTGTCCGGGTGGCGGCCGCTCCGGCGGACTAGAGAGGCGGAGTAGAAAGGCTGCGTGGCGACGGACGGGCGCGGCTGATGGCCGGGCGGATCGAGGACTACGCGCTGCTGGGCGACCTGCAGACCGCGGCGCTGGTCGGCCGGGACGGCTCGATCGACTGGCTCTGCTTCCCGTACTTCGACTCCGCGGCCTGCTTCGCCGCGCTGCTCGGCGACGAGGAGAACGGGCACTGGCGGATGGCGCCGGCCGCCGGCGGCGAGTGCACCCGGCGGTCGTACCGGGGCGACACGCTGGTGCTGGAGACGGTCTGGGAGACCCCCGAGGGCACCGTCCGGGTGGTCGACTGCATGCCGCCGCGGGGCGAGGACCCGGACGTGGTCCGGATCGTCGAGGGCATCTCCGGCAAGGTCGCGATGCACGGCGTGCTCCGGCTGCGCTTCGACTACGGCAAGGTCATGCCCTGGGTCCGCCGGGTCGACGGGCAGATCGTCGCGGTCGCGGGCCCGGACTCGGCCTGGCTGTCGACGCCGGCCCCGCTGGACGGGCGCGACTTCGCCACCCACTCCGAGTTCACCGTCTCGGCCGGCGAGCGGGTCCCGTTCGTGCTGACCTGGCACCCGTCCTGGAAGCGGCCGCCCAAGCCCGTCGACCCGTACGCGGCCGTGGACGATGCCGAGGCCTGGTGGGCCGACTGGATGTCGCGCTGCACGTACGACGGGGCCTGGCAGGGCGAGGTCCGCCGCTCCCTGACCACGCTCAAGGCGCTGACCTTCCAGCCCACCGGCGGCATCGTGGCCGCGGCGACCACGAGCCTGCCGGAGCAGATCGGCGGGCCGCGCAACTGGGACTACCGGTTCTGCTGGCTGCGGGACGCGGCGCTGACCCTGCAGGCGCTGATGGGCGCCGGGTTCAAGGCCGAGGCTGGCAAGTGGCGGGACTGGCTGCTGCGCGCGGTCGCCGGCGACCCGGCCGAGCTGCAGATCATGTACGGCATCACCGGCGCCCGCCGGATCCCCGAGCTGGAGCTGGACTGGCTGGCCGGCTACGAGGGCTCCAAGCCGGTCCGGGTCGGCAACGCCGCGGCCGAGCAGCTGCAGCTCGACGTCTGGGGCGAGACGCTCGACGGCCTCTCCTTCGCCCGCGAGTCCGGCATCTCCCGCAACGACGACGCCTGGGCGCTGCAGATCAACCTGCTGGAGTTCCTGGAGGGCAACTGGCAGCAGCCCGACAACGGGCTCTGGGAGATGCGCGGCGACCGGCAGCACTTCGTCCACTCCAAGGTGATGGCCTGGGTCGCGTTCGACCGGATGATCTCCGGGGTCGAGCACTTCCGGCTGGACGGCCCGGTCGACCGCTGGCGGCAGACCCGCAAGGAGATCCGGGACGAGGTGCTGGCCAAGGGCTTCGACGCCCAGCGCAACACCTTCACCCAGGCGTACGGGTCGAGCCAGCTGGACGCGGCCCTGCTGCTGATCCCGCAGGTGCGCTTCCTGCCCTGGGACGACCCGCGGGTGTCCGGCACCGTCGAGGCGATCCAGCGCGAGCTGGTCGCGGACGACTTCGTGCTGCGGTACCGGCCCGGCCGCGGCACCTCCGACGACGGGCTGCCGGGCGACGAGGGCGCGTTCCTGGCCTGCTCGTTCTGGCTCGCCGACGCGCTGCACGGGATCGGCCGGCACGACCAGGCGACCGCGCTGTTCCAGAAGCTGGTCGACCTGGCCAACGACGTGGGCCTGCTGGCCGAGGAGTACGACCCGCGGATGAAGCGGCAGGTCGGCAACACCCCGCAGGCGTTCAGCCACCTCGGGCTGGTCAACGCGGCCCGGCACCTGTCCGGTGCCCGCTCGGCCGCGCCCGCCCTCCGGCAGCCCCGGATGCGGGCCCGACGCCCGCGATAGGCTGGCCGCCGCCATGAGTGAGCTGCTGCCGACCGCGCCCTACCGCGGTACGAGGGACTTCCTGCCCGCCGACTACTCGGTCCGTGACCAGGTCTTCCATCGGCTCTACGGGGTGATCGAGAGCTTCGGCTACCAGCGCTACGACGGCCCCATCCTGGAGTCGGCGGAGATCTACGAGGCCAAGTCCGGCCGCGAGCTGGCCGACCAGCAGCTCTACACGCTGACCGACCGCGGCGGCCGGCGGCTGGCGCTGCGCCCGGAGATGACCCCGTCGGTGGCCCGGATGATCGCCGGGCACGCGGGCGAGCTGACGTTCCCGGCCCGCTGGTACACCAACGTCAACTGCCACCGGTACGAGCGCCCGCAGCGCGGCCGGCTGCGCGAGCACTATCAGATCAACGTCGACGTGTTCGGCACCGAGAGCGCGCAGGCCGAGATCGAGCTGGTCGAGCTGGTGCACGCGATGTTCGCCGCGCTCGGTGCGAGCACGGACATGTGGCGGCTGCGGATCAACGACCGGGTGCTGCTGGAGAGCATGCTCATCGACCTGGTCAAGGTGCCGCCGGCCGAGGTCCGCGCGGTGTCCAAGCTGATCGACCGGTGGGAGAAGCTGTCGCCGGACGTGCTGGCCGCGGACGCGGCCGAGCTCGGCCTGTCCGACGCCCAGTTCCAGCGGCTGCAGACCGCGCTCGGCTCGGGGATCGCGCTGCTGGACGAGCTGCCGGCCGAGGCGCTGGAGCGCTCGACGCTGGTGCCGGTGCTGCGCACGATCCCGGAGCTGGTCTCGTACGACCCGCTGATCGTGCGGGGGCTGGACTACTACACCGGGACCGTGTTCGAGATCTTCGACACCGACCCGGAGAACCCGCGGGCGCTGTTCGGCGGCGGCCGCTACAGCGACCTGGCCGGCCTGTTCACCAACCAGAAGATCCCGGGGATCGGGTTCGCGGTCGGGGACGTGACGCTGCCGGACTTCCTGCGGACGCACGGGCTGCTGCCGGAGCCGGCGGCCGGGACCGACGCCGCGGTGCTGCCGCTGGCCGCGGACCTCTTCGGCCCGGCCCGGACGGTCGCCGCGGGGCTGCGGGCCGCCGGCCTGCGGACGACGGTGGCGCTGGAGCAGCGCAAGCTCGGCAAGGAGCTGACCCGGGTGGCGAAGTCCGGGGCGCTGGTCGCGGTGCTGGTCGGCCCGGAGGAGTGGGGCCGGGGCGAGGTCACCGTGCGCGACCTGGAGACCCGCGAGCAGGTCACCGTCCCGGCCGCCGAGGCCGGAGCGGCGGCGGCCCGGGTCGTGGGCAAATCGCGCTAGTGGGGTAATGCTCGGGGCATGGCTGAGTCCGGCAAGCACACCCTGCTCGTCGCCGCCAACCGCGGCCCCGTCTCGATCTCGGCCGGCCCGGGCGGCAAGGAGGAGGTCCGGCGCGGCGGCGGCGGCCTGGTCAGCGGCATGGTCTCGGCGTTGTCCGAGGTCGGCGGCCTGTGGGTGTGCGCGGCGCTGAGCGACCGGGAGCGGGTCGCGGCCCGCCGGGCGCCGGACGGCCACCTGGCCGAGGCCGAGTACGACACCGGCGGGCTGGACGTGCGGATGCTGCCGCTGGACCCCTCGACGTTCTCCCGGGCGTACAACGGGATCGCGAACTCGACGATCTGGTTCGTCCAGCACCTGCTCTACGACAGCGCCAACGCGCCGGTCTTCGATGCCGGCTGGCGGCGGCTGTGGGCCGCGTACGAGCGGTACAACCGGTCCTTCGCCGACGCGCTGGCCGACGAGGCCGCGCCGGGCGCGAAGGTGATGGTGCAGGACTACCACCTGAACCTGGTCCCGCGGCAGCTGCGGGAGCGCCGGGACGACGTGCGTATCGCGCACTTCACCCACACCCCGTGGGCGCCGCCGGAGCAGTTCGGCTGGCTGCCGGAGGCGGTCGTCCGGGAGCTGCTCACCGGCCTGCTCGGCGCCGACCACCTCGGCTTCCACTGCGCCCGCTGGGCCGACGCGTTCCTGGCCTGCTGCTCGGAGCTGCTCGGCGCGGACGTCAACCGCAGCGCCCGGACCGTGCACTGGGAGGGCCGCACCGTCCGGGTCGGACTGCACGGGCTGGGCACCTCGGCCGAGGAGCTCACCGAGCGGGCCGGCCAGGACGACGTCGAGGCCGGCCTGGCCCACCTGCGGGACCTGGTCGGCGACCGGAAGGTCATCGTCCGGGTGGACCGGGCCGAGCTGAGCAAGAACATCGTGCGCGGGCTGATCGCGTACCGGGAGCTGCTGCGCTCCCGGCCGGAGTGGCACGGGCGGGTCGTGCACGTGGCGTACGAGTACCCGTCGCGGACGGACATCCCGGAGTACCGCGAGTACACCGCGGCGGTCCAGCGGGTCGGCCGGGAGATCGAGCAGGAGTTCGGCACCGACGACTGGGACCCGCTGCTGCTGGAGGTGGCCAACGACTACCCGGCCTCGCTGGCGGCGCTGCGGATGGGCGACGTGCTGCTGGTCAACCCGGTGCGGGACGGCATGAACCTGGTGGCCAAGGAGGGCGTGATCCTCTCCGAGCGCGACTGCGCGGTGGTGCTGTCCCGCGACGCCGGCGTCGCCGACGAGTACGCGGGCGACGCGCTCATGGTCAACCCGTACGACGTGACCGAGACCGCGGAGGCCCTGCACGCGGCCCTGTCCATGCCGGCGGCCGAGCGCCAGGACCGGCGCAAGCGGCTGCTGGCCGCCGCGACCGCGCTGCCGCCGGGCCAGTGGTTCCGGCAGCAGCTCGACGCACTGGACTGATCCTCAGCGACAGCTGGGCCGGCACACAGGATCCGGACAGCTTCCGTGGTGGCCGGGGACCCGGAGCGGCTGGACCTCGCGGCGTCCGGCACGCGCGGGCGGCGCTGGACGCGGTCCGGCGCTGGACCGCGACGCTGCCCGGCCGCGGCGCCTGCCGGCACCCCGACGCCGCCGCCCGGGTCATCGACGACAGCTCCCAGCCGGCCGTCACCTCCGGCGGGTCCTGACGAACGGAAGGGGCGGTCCGTCCACATCGGACGGACCGCCCCTTCCGTCATGCCGTTACGCGCGCCCGAACGGACCGCTCACCACGGCCAGCGCATCCACGATGCCGTGGCCGTAGATCGAGTTGAACGCGAGCGTGCCCGTGCAGGGCGCGTCGAACTCGACGCTGCGCCCCTCGGGGACGTACGTCTCCTTGCCGCCGGCAGGGCAGGGCTGCTGCGCGGCCGAGGCGGTGAGGATCCGCTCCAGCCGGTTCGGCGCCAGCGTCAGCTGGCCCGCGTGCGCCGGGTCGGCGGTGCCGAACCGGCTCACGATGAGCGCGGCCACGCCGGTGGCGTGCGGCGCGGCCATCGAGGTGCCCTGCAGGTAGGCGTAGTAGCCGCAGGCGCCGGCGGCCGTGCAGGACTTGAACACCGAGTCCTCGAAGGCCGCGACCACGTTCCCGGCCGCGTCGACCGCGCCGATCGCCTGCAGCACGTTCTTCGGGTACGTCGAGAGGATCTCGTTGAAGTCGGTCTGGAAGGTCGGCGTGCCCAGGCCGTCCCGGAACCAGCCGCCCGGCGCCGCGACGGTGATCTGCTCGGTGCCGTAGTCGGAGTAGTCGGCCTTGCGGGTGGACGGGCCGAGCGCCGAGACGCCGATGACGTTCGGGCCCTCGACCGGCAGCGACAGGCAGGTCGCGTTGTCGATCGTGCGGGTCTTGTTCGCGCCGGCCGGGAAGTCCGGGCTGGTCGAGTCGGGCAGCGGGTTGCCCAGGTCCTGGTGGTCGTTGCCGAGCGCGACGACCATCGAGACGTTCTTGCGGTGGGCGTAGTTCATCGCCCGGGTCATCGCCTGGATGATCGTGCGCTGCTCCTGCTGCTCGGCCGGGGTGTCGGCCGGGTTGTTGCGGCAGTTGAACAGCCACGGGTCGACGAAGAAGGACATGTTCACCACGTCCAGCCCGACGTCGGCCGAGTACGTCAGCGCGCTGAGGACCGGGTTGAGGAACACGAAGCCGGAGTCCTGCCCGCCCCGGACCTCGACCAGCGTCACGTTCGGCGCGACGCCGGCGATGCCGACGCCGTTGGCGGCCGCGGCCACCGTGCCGGCGACGTGCGTGCCGTGGCCGCTGTCGTCGTGCCCGACCGGGTCGACGCAGCCGGCGAACTCGCACGGCCCGTCGATGAGCGGGATGTCGGTGACGAAGTTGCGGGAGAGGTTCAGGTCGACGTTCGGGGCCAGGTCCGGGTTGGTCGCGTCGATGCCGGAGTCGATGATCCCGATCTTGACCTTGCGGCTGCCCTTGTTGGTCTTGTTGGCCTGGTCGGCCTTGACCATCTTCATGTCCCACTGCAGCCCGGACAGGGGCTCGGCGGTGGTGGCCTTGGGTACGGCCGCCTTGGTCCGGTTGGCCAGTTTGGCCTTCGCGGCCCGGGCGGCGGCCGGCTCGGCGTTCGGGTCGAAGCGGGTCGGCTGGCCCGGAGCCCGGCCGATGACCTGGTCCCGGGCCGCGCCGGCGAGCGCGGCCTGGCCGGCCGCGGCGGTCTCGAAGCCGGCCCCGGCCACGACCGTGTACGACGCGATGGCGCTGTTCTCGGCCACGACGCGCCCCCCGGCACGGCTGATGGCGGCCAGCGTGGCGGCTCGGGACGCGCCGTCCGCGCCCAGCACGACGTACCGGGTGGCGCCGGCGGCGGGCGCGGCGGCGGCCGAGCCGGTGGTGGCGGGCACCACCAGCGCGGTGGCAAGTGCGATAGCGGCTGCGGCCGCAGCGGCGAGTGGTCTGCGCTGCACGGATCCTCCCCAGTGTCCGGCGGCCTTCGACGGACGCCCCGGACACTGCCGGAAGTCATCGCATCTGCATAGAGGACACGTTGCGTGTCCATGGCGCCGGCTTTACCCGGTTTGCGGTCCTCCGGTCAGCCCAGTGCGTCGGCCAGCTGGGTCACGAGCGTGACCACCCCGGCCGGGCCGTCCACGACCACGTCGGCGGCCTCGGCCACCGCGGCCGCCTCGGGGGAGGCGCTGGCCACCGTCAGCCCCGGCGTGCCGGCCGCCCGCAGCTCGGCGACGGCGGCGAAGCCGGGCAGGTCGCCGACGTCGTCGCCGGCGAACAGCACTGCCGACGGGTGCCGCTCGGTGGCCAGCCGGTGCAGCACGCCGCCCTTGTCGAAGCCGGGCGGGCGCAGCTCGAGCACCATCTTGCCGGGGTGCGGCTCCAGGCCGTGCTCCTCGGCCAGCGCCTGCAGGGCCGGCCCCAGCCGGGTCAGCTCGGCGTCCGGGTCCGGCGTCCGGCGGGTGTGCACGACCAGCGCCAGCCGCTTGTCCTCGACCCAGACGCCCGGGTCGGCGCCGGCGCTCGCCAGCACGTCCGGCAGCGCGGCCTTGGCGGCGGCCACGGCCGGTGGCGCGTCCGGGGTGGTCAGCCGGCCCGCGGCCCAGGACTCCGCGCCGTACTGACCGGCCACGATCAGGCCCGGCACGGACTCCAGCCCGCCGAGCCGGACCACCACCTCGGCCGGCCGGCCGGTCACGACCGCGAGCGTGCCCACCCGCGCGGCCAGCCGGCGCAGCGCCTCGATCGCGCCCGGGGCCGGCACCGCCGAGTCCGGGTCGGGGACGATCGGGGCCAGCACGCCGTCGTAGTCGAGCGCCACCAGCGCCCCGCCGGGGTCGGCGACGATCGCGTCCCAGCCCGCCTGCGCCGCTGAATCCATGCCGGCAGCGTACGGTCGCGGCCGTGGCGGACGAGTTGCGACCGGTGTCGGCGGAGGTGGCCGAGCTCGGCGAGGGGGCCCGCTGGGACGGCACGGCCGGCGAGCTGCTCTGGGTCGACATCATGGCCGGGGTGCTGCGGCGCGCGGTCGAGGACGGCGAGGGCTTGCGTACGGTCGAGGTGCTGAGCATCGGCGAGCCGCTCGGCGCCGCCGCCCCGCTCTCGGACGGGACCGGCTGGCTGCTCGCGGCCGGGCGCGGCTTCACCCGGCTCGCCCGGGACGGGACCGCGACGAAGCTGCTGGACACCGAGCCCGAGGGCGTCCGGATGAACGACGCCGCCTGCGACCCGCAGGGCCGGTTCTGGGCCGGGTCGATGGCCTACGACCAGCGGCCGGGCGCCGGGCGGCTGCTGCGCTGCGACCCCGACGGCACGGTCCGGGTGATGCTGCCGCACACCGACATCGCCAACGGGCTGGGCTGGAGCCCGGACGGCCGCACGCTCTACCACGCCGACAGCGGCACCAAGGTCGTCACCGCGTACGACCCGGAGACGATGGCCGGGCGGGTGCTGATCCGGCCCGAGCGGGGCGCGCCGGACGGCCTGACCGTCGACGCGGAGGGCGCGATCTGGGTCGCCCTGCACGGGGCCGGCGAGGTCCGCCGCTACGACCCGGACGGCAACACCCTGTCGGTCTGGCCGCTGCCGGTGAGCCAGCCGACCTCGGTCGCCATCGGCGGAGCGAGCGGGCGGCGGCTGTTCGTGACCACGGCCTGGGAGAACCTCGGGCCCGAGCAGCGGGCGGCCGAGCCGGACGCGGGACGGGTCTTCGCCGCCGACGCCGGGGTGGGCGCGCCCCCGGTGCGCCCCTGTCAGGGTCAGCTGCCCCGGATCCGGGGTCGGACCAGGGACTTCCCGCATGGTTCGTGACCGCCGGGGACATACGGTCGAGGTATGGAACCCACGCGACGCCTCTACCGCCCTCGTACCGGCCGGATGCTCGGCGGGGTCTGCGCCGGGCTGGCGCAGAGGTTCGGCACCTCCGCCACCACGATGCGCATTCTCTTCCTGCTCTCCTGCCTGCTCCCTGGCCCGCAGATCGTGATCTACGTCATCCTGTGGATGCTGCTCCCGTCCGAGTGAGGGTTGCCCGGCGGGCCGACGGGAAACGCTTGGGACGCGGGTCGACTCAGAGACTCGGCTCCGGGACTCGACTCACAGGGGAGAGAAGATGATCGACCAGGCATCGGTGCCTTCGCTCATGGGCTCCACGGTTCGCGACAACGCCGGCGAGAAGATCGGCAAGGTCGGCCAGGTCTACCTGGACGACACGACGGGCCAGCCGGAATGGGTGACGGTCCGGACCGGCCTGTTCGGCACCAGGGAGAGCTTCGTGCCGCTGGCCGCGGCCCGGGTCGAGGGGGACGAGCTGATCGTCGACATCCCCAAGGACCGGGTCACCGACGCGCCCAAGCTGGACGAGGACGGGCACCTCTCGGAGGAGCAGGAGACCGAGCTCTACACGTACTACGGGGTCAGCCAGGGGCCGTTCGGCCGGCAGGACACGCCGGCCGCCGAGGCGGCCGCGGAGGACCCGGACTACCTGCGGACCGACCAGCAGACCGGGGTGGCGCCGACCGGCGCGCCGACCGACGACGAGCGGACCGACCGGCGTACCGGGATCGAGGACGCCGGTGACTACGACGCCACCGACCGGCGGACCGGCGTGGGCGACCTGACCGGCACCCCGGCCGGCGACCAGGACGTGGCCGAGGCGACCGCCGGGCCCGGGTTCGGCGACGAGGCGGGCGAGCCGATCGCGGACGGGCCCGACTCCGGCCGGGGCCGGCTGCGCCGCTGGCAGGTCACCCAGGAGGAGGTCGCCGCGCCGGTGGTGGACGAGGAAACCGGCCAGGTGGTCGGCGAGGTCCGGGCCGAGCGGGTGGAGATCCGCCCGGAGGACGAGACGCGCTGAGCCGACGGGTGGCCGCCGGTCTCAGGCCGGCGGGCCGGCCCAGTTCAGCAGCATCAGCGTGGCGTCGTCCTGCAGCAGACCGTTCTGGTGCTCCAGCACGGCCCGGATCAGCCGCCGCAGCACCTCCGGGCCGGCGTGCCCGGACGCCGAGGCCCGGATCACGAAGTCGGCCAGCCGCTCCTCGGTGAAGAACTGGCCCAGCCTGCGGGCCTCGACCACGCCGTCGGTGTAGAGCACCAGCCGGTCGCCCGGCTCCAGCTGCAGGGTCTGGATCGGCGGGTGGCCGTCGGTGAACCGCAGCCCGAGCGGGGTGGCCGGCCGGCCCTCGGGCAGCCGGACCTGCCGGTTCTGCCGGACCAGCAGCGGCGGCAGGTGCCCGGCCGAGATCCACTGCAGCAGCCCGGTCGAGACGTCGAGGTCCAGCAGCAGGCCGGTGACGAACTGCTCCCGGCCGAACTGGCTCGCGATCGCGACGTCGATCGCCTCGTACGTGCCCCGCAGGTCGGTCCGGCCGCGCCGGGAGTTGCGGTACGCGCCGACCGCGAGCGTGGCCAGCAGGGTGGCGGCCAGTCCGTGGCCCATCGCATCGAACAGCGCCAGGTGCAGCCGGCCGTCGTTCAGCGCGTAGTCGAAGGCGTCGCCGCCGACCTCGTCCCACGGCTCCAGCAGGCCGGACAGCGAGACCGCGCCGGCCTCGACCGTGGTCGGGGGCAGCAGTCGCCACTGGATCTCGGCCGGCAGCCGCATCGGCCGCACCCGCCGGACCAGCTCGAACACGTCCCCGTAGGCCCAGCGGGTGACCAGCAGCGCGGCGACCAGGTCGGCCAGGTCCTGGGCTGCGGGCAGGACCGCCCCGGCCTCGGCGGCCGGCACCGCGAGCTCGAGCACGCCGAGCCGCTCGCTGCCCTCCGACAGCGGCAGCCAGAGCCGCCGGTCGCCGTCGGTGCCCTCGCCGACCAGCCCGCCGCCGGTCCGGTACGCCCGCCCGGCCAGCGTGCCGTCCACGCCCAGCGGCAGCCGGACCGGCATCCCCGCGTACGGCAGCGGCATCAGCCGGCTCTGCGCGTAGTCGGCCAGGTAGATGACCGCCTCGGCCATCCCGGCCCGCTGTGCGCACTCGGCCACCAGCGGGGCCAGCTCGGACGGCCCGGTACCCCGGGTACGGCGAACGAGCTCACCGAGGACCGCGGTGGGATCGGACGCCATGATCCCGACCTTAGGGGCCCGACCGCCCCGAGCAGCACGGCCGGCGCCCGGGATTCGCCACTGTACGCGTACGCTCCGGCGCGCCGGGTGATAGTGGCGGTGATGCCGGGTGCAGAGCAGCAAGGAAGTGGCATGCTCTCGCCCGAGTCAGTCGTCCAGGGGACGCTGGGGGGCGACCCGGTAGACGGGGAATCTCATGGGCAGGCACAGCTCGGCCGCCGCACGGATCCGGCGCCCCGCGCTCTGGACGGCCGCGGTCGTGCTCGCGCTCGTCGGCGTGACCTCCGCCGGGTTCATGGTCTCCCGGCAGGGTCCGACCCCCGCGACGGCCGGATCCGCGGACGCGTCCTCGCTGCTGGCCGCCTCATCCTGCGACCGGAGCCTGCGGGTCGTCACCGCCGCCTCGTTCGCGCCGGTACTGGCGGCGGTGCAGCCGGCCCTGGCGACGGGCAAGGACTGCGTCGCGCTGGACACGGTCGTCGTCGACGGCCGCGCCGCCGCGGACCGGGTGGCCGAACGGGAGGCCGACGTCTGGATCCCGGACGACGCGTCCTGGGCTGCCGTCGCCCGCGGCGGGCTGCTGGCCGAGGAGGGCCAGGGCGGCTCCGGCACGGTGCTGGCCACCAGCCCGATCTACATGGTCACCGACCCCGCCACCGCGACCAGGGTCCGGGCGGCCGGCGGCTCCTGGCTCGGCCTGTCCCGGCTGGCCGCCACGCCCTCGTCCGGGGTCCGGCTCGCGGTCCGGGACCCGAAGGGCTCCGGCGACGGCATGGTCGCCGCCGGCAGCCTCGGCGAGTCGGTCTGGATCAAGAACGGCATGGACGCCTCGTCGGCGGCGCTGTCGGCGATCCTCAAGCAGACCCGGACGGTCGGCGGCTCGGCCCCGGCGCTGCCGAACCGGGCCGGCGAGGTCGGCCTGGTCCCGGAGTACGCGCTGCTGGCGGCCAAGGATGCCGGCGCGGACGCCGTGCTGCCCGGCACCGACTACACCGCCCTGCTGCGCTACGCCTGGCTGCCCTCGGCCGCCGCGGTCGGCACCCCGGAGCGGGCCGCCGGGCTGGAGCGGCTGCTGGCCGAGCTGAAGAGCCCGGACGCGTCCCCGGCGTACGCGGCGGCCCGGTTGCGCCGCCCGGACGGGGCCGCCCCGGCCGGGTCCGGCGGAGTCCGGCTGCCCGCGCTCACGGCCCGGCCGCAGGTGGTCCTGGAGGCGCACCACGTCGACCACGTCTTCGCCGCCTGGTACGTCCAGGACCGGCTCAGCAGCATCCTGCTGGCCGTGGACGTGTCCGGCTCGATGGCCCAGCGCGCCCCGGGGACGAACACGCCGCTGATCCAGCTGGTCCGCGCGGGCTGCCTGGCCGTCGGGCAGCTGCTGCCGGACCAGTCCTCGCTCGGGCTCTGGTCGTTCGGCTCGCAGCTGGACCCGCCGCGGGACTACAAGGTGCTGCTGCCGACGGCCGAGCTGACCGAGGGGCAGCGGGCCGGGCTCAGCGGCGCGGTGAGCACGCTGGCCGCCGAGCAGACCGGCACCGGCCTGTACGACACGATCCTGGCCGCGTACAGGTCGGCGACGGCGGCGTACCGCAGCGGGATGGCGAACGAGGTCGTGGTGTTCACCGACGGGCGCAACGAGGCCGACCCGGTCTCCATCGGCGCCGCCCAGCTGACCGTGGCGCTCAAGGCCGCGACCGACCCGAAGCGGCCGGTGCAGCTGACCGTGGTCGCGTTCGGCGCGCTGCCGGACGTGGCCGGCCTGCAGAAGGCCGTCGGCGTGGTCGACGGGTACGTCTCGCCGGTGCAGACGCCGGCCCAGGTCGCCGCCGCGTTCCTGCACGCGGCCGCGTCCGGCCTGGTCGGCACGGGCCCTGCGTAGTCTTCCCCTCCGTGAGCAGCGCGCGCCGGGTGAGCGAGGTCCCGCCGGGCCTGCCGGGTGGCGCGGCCTCCGACCTGGTCGAGGAGACGCTCGTGCTCGGCGGCCGGGAGACGTTCCTGCTGCGGCCGCGCTCGGGCGACGCGCTGCTGGACGAGGTGCTGGCCGAGGACGACCCGCCGGACGAGCGGCTGCCGTTCTGGGCCGAGCTCTGGCCCAGCGGGAGCGCGCTGGCCGACGTGGTCGCCCGGACCTCGCTGGTCGGCGCCCGGGTGCTGGAGCTCGGCTGCGGGCTCGGGCTGGTCAGCGTGGCCGCCTCCGCGGCGGGGGCCGAGGTGCTGGCGGCCGACCAGTCGGCCGAGGCGATCGCGTTCACCACGGTCAACGCCGAGCGCAACGGCGTGCCGGTCCGGACCGTCCGGTGCAGCTTCGAGCGGCCCGACCCGCTGCTGGCCGAGGCCCCGTGGGACCTGGTGGTCGCCGCGGACGTGCTCTACGAGCCGGCCACCGTCCCGGTGCTGGCCGCGTTGCTGCCGCGGCTGACCGACCGGGTCTGGCTGGCCGACCCGGGCCGGCCGCGGGAGCCGGAGTTCCTCCGTACGGTCGACGCGGCCGGCTGGGAGCGGGACACGACCGTGGTCACACCGGCGGACGTGCTGCCCCGGGTGCGCATCCACCGCCTCACCCGGGGCACGCCCGCACCGCTGTCCAAAAAGGACTAGCGCCGCTGCCCACTGTCCGCAATGGACTGGGCCAGGGTGAAGGACTAGCGCCGCTGCCCACTGTCCGCAATGGACTGGGCCAGCGTGCGCAGCCCGTCGACCAGCGGCGTGGACGGGCGGCCGGCCAGCCGGGCCAGGTCGCCGGTGGCGTCGCCGAGGGTGCCCTCGCGGATGTTGCCGTCCAGCGCGACCACGAAGCCGGCCGTGCCGTCGGGCAGCCCGGCGGCGATCAGCGTGGCCAGGTGCTCCTCGGGCGAGACCGAGCGGTACTCGACGTCCCGGCCGAGCACGGTCGCGGCCGCCTGCGCGAACTCGGTGAAGTCCCAGGCGACGTCGCCGGTCAGCTCGTACGTGGCGTCGTCGTGGCCGTCGGTGGTGAGCACGGCCGCGGTCGCGGCGGCGTAGTCGACCCGGGACGCGCTGGCGACCCGGCCGGACCCGGCGCTGCCGAGGATGACGCCGGTCCGCGCGGCCTGGGCCAGCGTCTGGGCGTAGCCCTCGGTGTACCAGTTGTTGCGCAGGATCGTGTACGTCACCCCGCCGGCCCGGATCAGCTCCTCGGTGGCCTTGTGCTCCGGGGCCAGCACGAGCGTGGTGTCGGTGGCGTGCGGCGCGCTGGTGTAGACGACCCGGCCGACGCCGGCCTTGGCCGCGGCCTCCAGCGCGTTGCCGTGCTGGGCGACCCGGTTGCCCGGCACCGGCATGGAGACCAGCAGGACCGTGTCGCCCGCGGCGAGCACGCCCTCGGCCGGCGCGTCGTAGTCGAAGACCGCGGTCCGTACGCCGCGCGCCTCGAGGTCGGCCAGCGGACCGAGTTGGCGGCCGGCCGCGACGACGTCGTCCGGGGCGACGCCGCGGGCCAGCAGCTGCTCGACGACGAGACGGCCGAGATGCCCGGTGGCTCCGGTGACGACGATCGACATGACAGGTACCTCCGCGGGTGGCAGATGTTTGCGCTTTCAACAACCTACCCGCCGGCGGATCGATGCCGTGCGCCGCCTCACGCCGCCCTGGAGGTCAGGACCACTCCGTGTTCGGCCGCCCGTGCTTCTTGCCGTCCACGAACACGTCGAGCTTCTCGTCGTAGAAGGCGACCAGGTCCTTGACCGGGACGGCGTCGTTGAGCGGCTCCGGGTAGTACCAGACGACGTCCTCGACCACGGTCCCGTCCGGCAGCTCCGGCGACCTGTAGGACGCCGTCCCCTTGTACGAGCAGATCGTCGTCAGCGCGCTGTCCCGCAGCGGCACCCGCACGTCCTCGGCCGGGATGTACGTCCGGACCGGCAGGCCGGTCTCCAACAGCAGCTGCGGCCGGTCGGTCTCGGCCAGCACCACGCCGTCCTTCTCGATCCGCACGGTCCGGGAGGACGGCAGCACCTCGATGCGGTGGTACGGGTCGCGCGGGTGCCCGATGCGCTCGTCGTCCTCCTCGTGCCAGGCGTCGAAGCCGGCGAAGTCGACCAGCACGTACCCGGTCAGGCCCGGGTCGGCGGTGCGCAGGCCGGCCGCGCTCGCCCCGCCGGCGGTGATCCGGACCGGCTCGCCCTCGGCGGTGTGGGCCGCGAACGGCGTGTTCGGGTAGATCATCGGGTCGTCCGGCGGGTCCTGGCGGCCGTCCGGGTCCGGCTCGACGGTGGCGCTGATGTCCTTCTCCGGGATCGCGTAGGTCGGCAGCACGTGCCGCGGCTCCCAGACCAGCATCGCCCGGGTGCTGTCCACGACGGTCTCCCCGCCGAGGCGGCCGCGCAGCCGGAACGGCAGCAGCTCGCGGCGCAGCTCGCCCAGCTTGCTGCCCATGACATCCCGCATCCGTACGCTCATGGCGCCCTGTCTACACCGCCGCGGCGCAGATGTGGACAGTCGGTCCGGGTGCCGCCTCGCGGGGCTCGGGCGGCCGGCCGCGGCCGCCGCGGACCCGCAGCGCGAGGAACGAGGTGCCGTCGGCGGTGGTGGTGCCGCGGTCGGCCAGCGTCGCCCCCGACCCCGCTCCAGCACGTCCTCGGCCGAGGAGCCGGCGCAGCCGGCCGGCACCGCGGCGAACCGCGGGTAGCCGACCAGGCCGCCCCGGCTGGTACCGCCCGCGCAGGGCAGCAGCGAGTCGCCCGGGTGCAGCTCCAGGCTGCTCGCCACAGATCACCGGGATCTCGCGCCGCTCCCGTCGAGGTCGACCTGGAGGAGTACGCCGCGGGCTGATCGGGCAGGCTCGGCCCATGCCGACCATCGGGATCCTGTTCTTCGACGGGTTCGAGGAGCTCGACGCGATCGGGCCGTGGGAGGTGCTCGCGGCCTGGACCGACCAGTTCCCCGGCGACGGCTGGGACGTCACGACGGTCTCCGCCGCCGGCGGGCTGGTGCACTGCGCCAAGGGGCTGGTCGTGCAGGCCACCCACTCGTACCGGACCGTGCCGCTGCTGGACGTGCTGGTGGTCCCGGGCGGGCGCGGCACCCGGCCGCTGCTGACCGACCGGCCGACGCTGGACTGGCTGCGCGAGCGGCGGGTCGACGCCCCGCTGTTGACCAGCGTCTGCACCGGCTCGCTGCTCTACGCGGCCGCAGGCCTGCTGCGGGGCCGGCCGGCGACGACGCACTGGGGCTCGCTGGACCGGCTCAAGGAGCTCGACCCCAGCATCGAGGTCCGCCCCGACGACCGGTACGTCGACGCCGGCGACATCGTCACCGCCGGCGGCGTCTCGGCCGGCATCGACATGGCGCTGCACCTGGTCGCCCGGCTGGGCGGGGTCGAGCGTGCCCGCGAGATCCGCCGCTACATCCAGTACGACCCCGAGCCTCCGGTCTAGCCGGCCGCCGGCCGGAACGCGGCCCGGAACGGGTCCCGGACCTGGTCGTCCGGCTCCGCCAGGAGCGACGTGCCGGTCACCCGGCGAGCACGGCAGTGCTGGGAAACGGATTCGGCGGTTAGGTTGGTGGGGTGGCTCGATGAGGAGGCACTCCAGTGGAGAACACGCTCGTCGAGGCCGGTGTCGACGTTGATGCCGCCGTGCTGCACGGGGTCGCCGAGGACCTGGCCGGCAAGTTCGAGCTGCGGCCGCTGCTGGAGCGCATCCTGCGCCGGTCGGTCGAGCTGCTCGGTGGCGACGCCGGCTCGATCTGCAGCGTGGACGAGGCCGCCGGGATCTACCGCAAGGAGGCCGACTTCGGCGTCGCCTGCCAGTCCGGCCAGGTCTTCCCGCTCACCGAGGGGATGACCGGCGCGGTCGTCCGCGCCCGCGGCCCGGTGCAGTACGGGGACTACCGAACCGTCCCGGGCGGCCACGTCCGGGCCGAGGACCGGGAGACCCTGCGCGGCGTGGTCGGGGTGCCGATCCTCTGGCGGGACGGGGTGGTCGGCGCCTGCGTGGTGTTCAGCCGCGACCCGGCCCGGACCTTCGGCGCCGCCGACGTCGCCCGGCTGGAGCTCTTCGCCCGGCACGCCGCGATCGCCCTGGCCAACGCCCGGCTGTACGCGGAGGCCGAGGCGCACGCCCGGGCCGAGGCCGCCGCGGCCGAGCGGGACCGGCTGGTCCGGGAGGTGCACGACACGGTCGCGCAAGGGCTGGCCTCGGTGATCGTGCATCTGGACGCGGCCGCCCGCGGCCCCGAGCCCACCCGCGAGATCGAGCTGGCCCGGGAGTCGGCGGTGACCGCGCTGGCCGAGACCCGCCGTACGGTGCTGGGGCTGGCGCCGTCCCCGCTGGAGGGCCGGTCCCTGGCCGAGGCGCTGGAGCTGGAGCTGGGCTGGGCCAACCGGACCGGCAACCTGGACGTCCGGCTGGTCGAGGCGGGCGTCCCGCAGCCGGTGCCGGACGGGCTGGCGCACCAGCTGTTCCGGATCGCCCAGGAGGCGCTGACCAACGCGGTCCGGCACGCCGGCGCCCGCTCGGTCCGCATCGGCGTGATCCACGAGGAGGGCTCGGTCGCGGTCCTGGTCCAGGACGACGGCCAGGGATTCTCGCAGTCCGCGCAGGGCGAGACGGCCGGCTCGATCGGCCTGCGCGGGATGGCCGAGCGGGCCCGGCTGATCGGCGGGACGCTGGACGTGGACTCGCTGGCCGGCTGGGGCACCCGGGTGCGGGTCCGGGCCCCGCTGGGCGCCCCGGTGGCCGACCGGGTCCGGGTCCTGGTCGCCGCGCCGCACCCGATCACCCGGGCCGGCGTGGTCCGGCTGCTCGCGGCGGGGGAGCCGGCGCTGCAGGTGGCCGGCGAGGTCGACTCGGTCGACGCGGCGCTGGACGCGTACCGGCTGCTGGCCCCGGACGTGGTGCTGGTGCACCTGGACCTGCCCGACCCCGACGCGCTGGCCGGCGCGAAGGCGATCCGGGCGCTCGACCCGGCCGCGATCGTGCTCGTGCTCTGCGCCGAACGGGACCAGGAGCACGCGGCCGCGACGCTGCGGGCCGGCGCCAGCGGCTGGCTGGTCGACGACGCGTCCGGCACCGAGCTGGCCCGGGCCGTGCTGGCCGCCGCCCAGGGCCGGGCCGTGCTGCCGGCGGCCGCGCTGAACAGCGTCGCCGACCCGGTCGCGCTGACCGACCGCGAGCGCGAGGTGTACGGGCTGGTCTGCCGCGGCCTGCGGGACAAGCAGATCGCCGAGCGCCTCGTCATCTCGGTCAAGACGGTCGAGAAGCACGTCGGTGCCGTCCTGCGTAAGACCGGCAGCCGCAACCGGACCGAGCTCGCGTCGCTGAGCCTGGGGGAAACCCCTACCTCGAAGACGGGGAGCTTCCCGGGCGCGGTGCGGGTACGGCAGGCCTAGCGTCGGGCGCACCGAGGGAAGGTGTGCGATGCCTGTCGTACCCACCGGCGAGATCCTCGCCACGGCGTACCGCGAGCGCTACGGCGTGGCCGCGATCAACATCGTCAACGACCTCACGCTCGAGGCGGTACTGGCCGCCGCCACCGAGCTGAACGCGCCGCTGATCGTGCAGACCTCGGTCAAGACGGTCCGCTCGATCGGCTACGACGTGCTCTACGGCCTGTGGACCACGATGACCGCGGACGTGCCGGTCCCGGTCGCGCTGCACCTGGACCACTGCCCGGACCGCGAGGTCATCAGCCGCTGCCTGCGGACCGGCTGGAACTCGGTGCTCTTCGACGCCTCCACGCTGCCGATCGAGGAGAACCAGCGGCAGACGGTCGAGGTCGTGGCCGAGGCCAAGCAGTACGGCGCCCAGGTCGAGGGTGAGGTCGAGTCGATCACCGGGGTCGAGGACGGCATCGGCTCGGACACCGAGGCGGCCCGCCAGGACCTGGACGCGGTGGTCGAGTTCGTGAAGGCCACTGGGGTGGACGTGTTCGCGCCGGCGATCGGCAACGCGCACGGCGTCTACTCCAGCGCGCCGACCCTGGACGCGCAGCGGGTCTCCGACATCGTGGCCCGGGTCGACATCCCGATGGCGCTGCACGGCGGGACCGGGATGTCGGACGAGCAGTTCACCGACCTCATCAGCCGCGGCTGCGCAAAGATCAACATCTCCACGGCGCTCAAGGTGACCTACATGAAGGCCAACCTGGAGTTCCTCCAGCAGGCCGAGGCCAAGAACAAGTGGGACCCGCCGTCGCTGTTCACGGCGGTCGGCACCGCGGTCAAGGAGATGGCCGCCGACCACATGCGCCGCTTCGGCAGCGCGGGCAAGGCGGGGGCGTGACGAACACTCTCATCTTCGACTGCGACGGCGTCCTGGCCGACACCGAGCGGTACGGGCACCTGCCGGCCTTCAACCAGACCTTCGCCGAGTTCGGCCTGCCGGTGCGGTGGTCCGAGGCGGACTACGCGGAGAAGGTGCTGATCGGCGGGGGCAAGGAGCGGATGCGCAGCCTGCTCACCCCGGAGTTCGTCGCCGAGGCCGGCCTGCCCACGGACGAGGACGGCCAGGACGAGGCGATCGCGGCCTGGCACCAGCGCAAGACCGAGATCTACACGGCCATGGTCGCCGACGGGAAGCTGCCCGGCCGGCCGGGGATCCGCCGGATCATCGCCGCGGCCATCGAGGCCGGCTGGCGGCTGGCCGTCGCCTCCACCTCGGCCGAGCCGTCCGTCCGGGCCGTGCTCGAACACGTCGCCGGCGCGGACCTGGCGGCCGGGTTCACCGTCTTCGCCGGCGACATCGTCCCGGCCAAGAAACCGGCCCCGGACATCTACGTGCTGGCGGTCCGCGAGCTGGGCGCCGATCCACAGGCGACGGTCGTGGTCGAAGACTCCCGCAACGGCTACCTCGCCGCCACCGGCGCCCGGCTGCCCGCGCTGATCACCGTCAACGGCTACACCCAGGACGAGGACTTCAGCGGGGCGGCGCTCGTCGTCACCTCGCTCGGGGACCCGGGCGAGGCCGCCCGGGTGCTGGCCAACCACACCGACGCCGATCCCGGCGAGCTCGTCCAGCTCACCGACCTGGAGGCCTGCATGGCCGTACCGATTGGAGTTCCCGATGGCGGGTGACCTCGCCGACGTCGAGTACGTCGTGCGCACGATGGCGCGGACCGCGGTCGAGAACGAGAAGTACTTCGGCGACCTCGACGCGGTCGTCGGCGACGGCGACTTCGGCTACTCGATGGCGCGCGGCTTCGAGGTGGTGCTGTCCGGCTGGGACGACATCGACCGTACCGACATCGCGACCTTCCTGAAGAAGGTCGCGATCACCATCACCAGCAAGATCGGCGGCACCTCGGGGCCGATCTGGGGCACCGCGTTCCTCCGCTTCGCCGCGACCGTCGGCGACAAGTCCGAAGTGGACGGTGACACGCTGGTGGCCGGGCTGCGGGCGGCGGCCGAGGGCATCATGGCCCGCGGCAAGGCCGAGCTCGGCGACAAGACACTGCTCGACTCCCTCGTGCCGGCCACCGACGCGCTGGAACAGGCGCTGGCCGCCGGCGAGGACGGCGCCGCCGCGTTCGCGACCAAGGCGCGCGAGACGGCCGAGGCGACCAAGGAGCTGCAGGCCCGGCGGGGACGGGCGAGCTACACCGGCGAACGCAGCATCGGCTCGGTCGATGCCGGCGCGATCGCCGTCGCGGTGCTGGCCGAGGCGGTCTCGGCCGGCTGGGCGAACCGGAGAGCCTGATCCCGTACTTCTGTGCTGCCAACCGGCGAGACGACCAGGAAACCTTCAGTCCACAGAGGAGTGTGACGTGAAGAAGTTCGTCAACGACCCCAACAACTTCGTGCCCGAGATGCTGCAGGGCATCGCGCTGGCCAACCCCGACACGCTGAAGTACGTGCCGGACTACAACCTGATCATGCGGGCCGACGCCCCCAACGACGACAAGGTCTCGATCGTCCAGGGCTCCGGCTCCGGCCACGAGCCCGCGCACGTGATGATCGTCGGCAAGGGCATGCTCGACGCCGCCTGTCCCGGCAACGTCTTCGCCGCGCCGCCGATGGACTACGTCCTGGAGACGAGCAAGCTGCTCAACTCCCAGAAGGGCGTACTGCACCTGATCAACAACTACACCGGCGACCGGATGGCCTTCGACATGGGCCGGGAGATGGCCGACGCCGAGGGCGTCCGGATCGAGACGGTCGTCGTCGACGACGACGTCGCGGTCAAGGACTCGACGTACACGGTCGGGCGGCGCGGCGTGGCCGGCAACTTCTTCGTCATCAAGGCGGTCGGCGCGGCCTCCGAGCGCGGCGCCGAGCTCGACGACCTGGTGAAGATCGGCAGCCGGGTCAACTCGGTCACCCGCACCATGGGCATGGCCCTGACCTCCTGCACGCCCCCGGCCAAGGGCTCGCCGCTGTTCGACCTGGGCGACGACGAGATGGAGATGGGCGTCGGCATCCACGGCGAGCCCGGTCGCCGCCGGGAGAAGCTGGCCTCCGCCAACGACATCGTCGACGAGCTGCTCGAGGCCGTCGTCACCGACCTGCCGTACCAGCAGGGCGACGACGTGGCGCTGATGATCAACGGGCTCGGCGGCACCCCGATCAGCGAGCTCTACATCCTCTACGGGCGCGCGCACCAGCAGCTGGAGTCCCGCGGCATCCACGTCCGCCGCAACTACGTGGGCGAGTACTGCACCTCGCTGGACATGGCGGGCGCCTCGCTGACCCTGGTCAAGCTGGACGACGAGCTGGTCGACCTGTTCAGCGCACCGGCCGAGATCGCCATCCGCACGTTCTGAGGGAAGTGACAGCGTGGTCGACAACCCTTACTACACCCACGAGTTCCACGGCGACTACGACCTGGTCAGCATCGGCCGGCTCGACCTCGAGGAAGGCGGTTCGATCCCGGACTGCCAGCTCGCAGTCACCACGTTCGGCACGCTGAACGAGGCCAAGGACAACGCGATCCTCATCGTCACCTGGTTCTCGGGCACCCATCAGATCTTCCGCGACGCGTACGTCGGCCCGGATCACGCGCTGGATCCGGACCGGTACTTCATCGTGGCGATCAACCAGATCGGGTCGGGGTTGTCGACCTCGCCGCACAACGCGTCCGGCGCCAACGCCGGGATCGCGATGTCGAGGTTCCCTCGCGTGACGATCGGCGACGACGTGGTCGCGCAGGAGAAGCTGCTGCGTGCGCACTTCGGCGTCGAGACGCTGCAGCTGGTCGTCGGCGGGTCGATGGGCGCGCAGCAGACGTACGAGTGGGCGGTGCGTTTCCCGGACAAGGTGCGCCGGGCCGCCCCGATCGCCGGCACCGCGCAGATCACGCCGCACGACGTGATCTACACCCAGACCCTGATGGACGCGATCACGTCCGACCCGGGCTGGAACGGCGGCGAGTACGCGTCGCACACCGAGGTCACGGCCGGGCTCAAGCGGCACGCCGACCTCTGGGCGGCGATGGGCCTGTCCACCGAGTGGTGGAAGCAGGAGGGTTGGCGGGCGCCGGGCTGGCGGCCGGACCAGCCGTTCACCTCGATGCCGGAGTTCGTGACGGACTTCCTGGAGAATGCGGTCTGGGGCGTGATGGACCCGAACGACCTGCTCTGCATGGCCTGGAAGTGGCAGCACGGGGACGTCGCCAAGCACACCGGCGGGGACCTCGCCGCGGCGCTCGGCCGGGTCACCGCGCGGACGTTCGTGATGCCGATCAGCGAGGACATGTTCTTCCCGGTCCGCGACTGCGCGGCCGAGCAGGAGCTGGTGCCGGGCAGCGAGCTGCGGGTGCTGGACGACCTCGCCGGGCACCTCGCGCTGTTCGGCATCGCGCCGGCCTTCCTGCCACAGGTCGACAGCGCCCTGCGGGACCTGCTGGACGGGTAGCCGGCTGCGGCGCGCCGGGGTCGGCCCCCGGCGCGCCGCATGCCTGCCGCCGTACGGTGGGGTCATGGAGAGCATTCCGCCGCCGGTCGTCGTCACGGCCGGCGGTGACAGCGGTCCGCTGGTGGTGCTGCTGCACGGTCGCGGCGGCGACGAGGAGCGCATCCTCGAGCTGTCGGCGCTGCTGCCGGAGACCTCGTTCGCCGCGGTCCGCGGGCCGGTCGGCAACGGCGACGGGTACGCCTGGTTCGAGAACCACCCCCTCGAGGGGCCGGACTGGTCCACGGTGGCCGCGACCATGGCCTGGTTCCGGGAGTGGCTGGACGACGCGGCCGGAACCCGGCCGGTGGTGCTGGTCGGCTTCAGCAGCGGGGCCGCGTTCACCGGCGGGCTGATCCTGTCCGACCCGGGCCGGTACGCGGGGGCCGCGGTCCTCTACGGCACGCTGCCGTTCGACTCCGGGTTGCCGGCGACGCCGGGCCGGCTCAGCGGGCTGCCGGTGTTCGTCACGCAGGGCGAGGAGGACGAGGTCATCCCGGCCGAGCTGAGCGCACGGACCTGGGCCTACGTGACCGGGGAGTCCGGGGCGGACGCGACCGCGCAGCGCTACCCGGGTGGGCACGGGTTCACCCCGGCCTCGCTCCGCGACCTCAGCGACTGGCTCATCAAGACCGTCGCCGCCGCGGGCTGACGCCGGGATCGGTGCGGCCCGCCGGACCCGTAGGCTGAGCCGGTTCGGGACGCAGCCGGGTCGGCGGAGGAGGTGAGCGGTCTGCTCGAGTCCGTGCTGACCGCCCCGCCCGCCCTCGTCTATCTCGTGGTCGCCGCGCTGGTCTTCGCCGAGGACGCGTTCTTCGTCGGCTTCGTCATCCCCGGCGAGACCGCGGCCATCCTCGGCGGGGTCGCCGCCGCCCGCGGCAACGTCGGGCTGACCGGCATGCTCGTCGCGGTGATCCTGGCCGCGGTCGTCGGCGACAGCGTCGGCTACGAGGTCGGCCGGTCCCTCGGGCCGCGGATCCTGCGGGCCCGGATGCTCGACCGGCACCGGGACCGGATCGACGGCGCCCGCTCGCTGCTGGCCCGGCGTGGCTCGGCGGCGGTGTTCCTGGGCCGCTCGGTCGCGTTCTTCCGGGCGGTGATGCCCGCGCTGGCCGGGATGGCGATGATGCCGTACCGGCGGTTCCTGATCGCGAACGCGGCCGGCGGGATCGTCTGGGGCGTCGCGACCGTGCTGCTCGGGTACCTGGCCGGGAACTCGTACGAGCGGGTGGAGAAGACGTTCGGCCGGGGCGCGGCGATCGTGCTGGCCGTGGTCGTGATCGCCTTGGTGGCGGCGTGGGTCGTGCGCCGCCGCCGTTCCGAACGCTCCTAGGTCAGGCCCCGGGCGGCGAGCCAGTCGGCGCCGCGGCGCTTCGAGGCGCGGCAGAGCCAGGCGTCCTGGACCAGCTCGGCCAGCTCGTCCCGGGCCAGCTCGCCGATCCGGGACGCCCGCAGCAGCACCGACGGGTGCCCGTCGAAGTGCGGGGTGCTGAAGAACGGCGTGCGCTCGTCCTGCACCAGCGCCTGCTTGTCCGCCTCGGAGGCGACCCAGAAGACGATCACGTCGTCGTACCGCTCGCCGGTGTCCGGGTCGGCCGCGTCCGGCCGCGGGTTGCGGAAGAACACGAACGACTTCCGGCCGACCTGGTAGACGGGCCGGTCCGGGGCGATCAGCTCGACCGTCACGTGCGGCATCCCGCCGGCCAGCTCGTGCACGTCCGCGACCCGGGCCCGCCGGCTCACGCCGCCCCCAGGCCGGGGCAGGGGTGCGGGAAGCCGACCCCGATCGAGCTGCCGAGCAGGACCACGACCGACCGCGGGTCGGGCGGGACGGCGTGGGCGGCGGCGGTGCCGTCGTGCAGCAGGACCACGTGCAGATCCTGCCCGACCAGCTCCCGTAGCCGCGCGGGCACGTCCGGGCCGACGTCGGCCAGCCGGGTGTAGAGGCCCAGCGGGGTCCGGTACGGCTGCCCGTCCCGCAGGTACGCCGCCATCGAGGCGACCACCGGCCCGGCCGGGCGGCCCGCGTCGGCCCAGGCCGCCGCCACGATCCCCGCCACCGCCGCCGCCAGCGCCGCGCCGTCCAGGTCGTCGGGCGGCGCCCCCACCGACCTCATGCGCCGCAGCACCGGCGCCCCGCCCGCCGGACCTGCGCCGGCCTCGGCCGCCCGGTCCACCGGGGCGGCCGGCACCGGGGCCGCCCTGCCGCCGGCCTCGCCGGCCGAGGCCGCCCTGCCGCCGAACTCGCCGGCCGAGGCCGCCCTGCCGGCTGTGGCCGTCCCGCCCGCCGTAGCCCCCCGGCCCGCCGGAGCGGCCGGTGCCGAGGACGGGTGCGGCCCGGCCGGGCCGCCGGCCGGCGTGGGGAGGGGGGCGACGACCGCGCGCTTGACGAGGGTGTGGCCGAAGTCGAGGACGAGCGCGGGGCCGTCGGGGCGGGCGGCGGTGCGGGCCGCGCCGGCCAGCGGCAGGTCGGCCGGCTCCGGGGCGACCACCACCCGGCAGCCCGGCCCGACCAGCGCCGCCGCCCGCGCCGAGGCGAGCGCCCCGAACGCCCCGCCGGCCAGCCCGCCGCCGAGCCGGATCGTCGTCGTCCCGGTCCACCACCGCCACCAGGACTCGTCCCACTCCGGGCGGGTCCGCCGGTTCCCGGCCCGCAGCGTCGCCAGCAACGTCCCGAGCCGGTCCCCGTACGTCGCCGCGACCGACGCCGCGGCCGGGTCGCCCGCCGCCAGCCGCCGGTCCAGGTACGTCCGCAGCGGCCCGACCGGCCGCAGGCCGGCGCCCGCCGCGAGCTCCGCCAGCGCCGGCGCCGAGAGCAGGTCGCGGGCGTCCCGGTCGCCGAGCCGGGTCCGGTTGATCGAGGCGACCGGCGCCGGCCCGCACGGCTCCAGCGCGGTCGCGTCCGACCAGTCCGGCGGACTAGGCAAGACCGTCGGTGACGAGCCCGCGCATCTCCGCGGCCGGGAGCGCCGGGGCGTAGAACCAGCCCTGCGCGGTGTCGCAGCCGGCGTCCCGCAGCCAGTCGGACTGGTGCGCGGTCTCGACCCCCTCGGCGGTGACGGTCAGGCCGAGGGTGTGGCCGAGGTCGATGAGGCTGGCGGCCAGGTGCTGGTCGAGCGGGTCGCCGTCCGGCCCGCCGAGCCCGGTGACGAACTCGGCCGCGAGCTTGAGCTCGTGCAGCGGCAGCCGCCGCAGGTAGGAGTGGTTGGCCTGGCCGGTGCCGAAGTCGTCGACCGCGATCCGGATGCCCGCGTCGGCCAGTTCCCGCAGCGTGGTCAGCGCGTCGTCGCCGGGCTGGATGACCGCGGTCTCCAGCACCTCCAGCTGCAGCCGGTCCGGCGGCAGCCCGGCCTCGGCCAGGATCGCCAGCACGTCCTTGACCAGCCCGGGGGAGTGCATCTGCCCGGCGGCCAGGTTGACCGACACCCGCGGCGCGTCCGGGCGCAGCGACGCCCATTCCGCCGCCTCGGCGCAGGCCGCGGCCAGCACCTGCCGGCCCAGCGGCACGACCAGACCGGTCTCCTCGGCCGCGGCGATGAACTTGCCCGGCAGCAGCAGCCCCTGGCGCGGGTGCTGCCAGCGCACCAGCGCCTCGACCGCCCGCAGCCGACCGTCGGCCAGCCCGACCATCGGCTGGTAGTGCACCTCCAGCGCGCCGTCCCGGACCGCCGCCGGCAGCTCGGCGGCCAGGCTCCAGCGCGCGGTGTCGGCCTTGTTGCGGGCGGCCTCGAAGACGCTCCACCGGTCCCGGCCGTCGGCCTTGGCCCAGGTCAGCGCGATGTCCGCGGACCGCAGCAGCTCGTCCAGGTCGATCTCGCCGACCGGCCGCTCGATCAGCCCGGCGCTGGCGGTGACCGTGAGCGGCGTCGGGCCGACCTGCAGCGGTGCCCCGGCCAGCGCCGCCAGCAGCGACCGCGCCGTGCTGACCAGGTCGTCCGGGCCGGTGGTGACCAGCGCGAACTCGTCCCCGCCGAGCCGGGCCAGCAGCCGGCCGCCGGCGTGCGCGAGCAGCCGGTCGGCGACCGCGGCCAGCAGCCGGTCGGCCGCGTCCGGCCCGAGCGTGTCGTTCAGCGCGTGGAACCGGTCCAGGTCGAGCAGGCAGAGCCCGACCCGGTCCTCGGCGGTGCCGGCGGAGAGGATCCCGGTCAGCGCCTCGGCGAGACCGAGCCGGTTCGGCAGCCCGGTCAGCGGGTCGTGCCGGGCCTCGTGCCAGCGCTTGTTCTCGCTCTCCCAGAGGGCCCGCTCCGCCTCGGTCCGGGCCGCCAGCGAGGCCCGCACGATCGTCTCCTGGTCGTCCAGGGCCCGGTCCCGCAGCGCCCGGGCGTACCCGGTGGTGGTCGCCCCGAGCAGCGCCGCCAGCCGGGACCGGTACGGCTCGAAGTCCTGTCCGAGGTCCGGCAGCAGCCGGGTGCCGAGCACCTTGACCAGCCGGCCGGAGATCTCCGGCCCGGTGAAGTGGGCCGCGACCAGCTCACCTCCGAGCTGGTACGCCGAGGCCGTGCTGAACGGCTCCTCGGTCATCGCCCGGACCAGCTCGGCCACGACCCCGTGCAGGTAGTCGTTGAGCGCGTCCCGGTCCAGCGCGACGTAGCTGGTCTCCCGGGCGACGGTGGCCAGCTCGCGCACGCAGTCCAGCAGGCCGGACCCGCGCAGCGGGATCGGCTCGCCGGGCCGGGCGGCCGCGGTCACGTCAGACGGCCGACCGCGGCGTACGCCCCGGGCCAGGTCACGTCGGCTCCGGCGTCGTCGGGATGGTCCGGCCGCCAGGCCGGCAGGAACTCGACCCCGGGCTCGACCAGGTCGACGTCGGCGAGGACCTCGGCGAGCTCGTCCTTCGTCCGCGGCCGCAGCGGCGTCGCGGTCGACCGGTAGTGCGCCGCCATCTTCGTCACCTCGGGGGCGTCGTCGGCGGTGCCGTGCGAGACGGCCAGCCAGCTGCCGGGCGCGAGCTTGGCCGCGTACCCGGCCAGGATGCCGCGCGGGTCGGTCTCGTCCGGGACGAAGTGCAGCAGCGCGACCATGAGCAGCCCGACCGGCTCGCTCAGGTCGAGCAGGCCGGTGACGCCCGGGTTGGCCAGCAGCACGCCGGGGTCGCGGCCGTCGGCCTCGACCACCGCGGTCCGCGGGTCGCCGGCCAGGATGGCCCGGCTGTGGGTGACCGCGACCGGGTCGGTGTCGACGTACACGACCTTGGCGTCCGGCGCCCCGGCCTGCGCGACCTCGTGCACGTTGCCGACGGTCGGGATGCCGGAGCCGATGTCGAGGAACTGCCGGACCCCCTGCCCGATCAGGAACCGGACGGCCCGGCGCAGGAACGCGCGGTTGGCCTGGGCGGCGCGGGGCATGTCCGGCCAGGCCTCGAGGACTTTCGCCGCGAGCTCCCGGTCGACCGCGAAGTTGTGGGATCCGCCGAGGTAGTAGTCGTACATGCGAGCGGCGTTGGGGCGGTCCAGGTCCAGCTCAGCCGGCGCCCACGCGGGTCGTCGATCCACGCCCATGCCCTCCCGGGGTGCTGTCGCGGTTCCCCGGAAGCATGCCACTTCTGCTGTCTGGCTCACATCGGTGGTCTTTGGGGGTACATCGCGACTACGCAGCGTGCGTCGTGGTGGTTCATTGCGACACGCACTCGCTCAGCCGGGCACGACCTCATGATCGTCCGCGGTCACGTACGGGATGGTCTGCGGGCCCTCCGGCAGCACGCAGACCCGGGCGTCCGGACCGGCCTCGGCCAGCGCGGCCCGGACCGTCTCGGCGACGTCGTCGGTGTGGCCGAGGTGGGCCGCGGCGAGCTGCCCGGCCGAGAGGTAGCCGCTCTTCACGACCACCCGGGCCAGCGACTGGATCTTGGCCTGGACCTGGACCTGCCACTGGTCCGGCACCGTCTTCTCCCGGCCGCCGATCTCGGCCAGCAGCGCCTCCGGCGAGTCCGCCGAGGACAGCACCTCCTGGTACGACCCGTGGTCCGGGAAGCCGTCCCGGCACTCGGCCGCGCACACGATCAGCCCGCCCGGCTTCACCACCTGGGCGGCCGCGCTCATGCCCTTGACCGCCTGGTAGAGGTTCTGGTCCAGCGGGAAGCCGGAGTTGGTCGTCACGACCACGTCGAACGGCCGCTCGACCGGGCGCATCGCGACCGACCGGGCCGTCTCGATCGCGGCCGCGTGCATCGGGAACAGCGTCCCGCCGAACGCGGCGACGATGTCCTGGTCCCGGTTGAGCACGACGTCCAGGGAGAAGTCGCTGCCGGTGCCGGCCGCCACCGCGCGGATGTCGTCGTGCACCGGGTTGCCCTGCGTGATGCCCCAGCGGGCGTCGGGGGAGCCGATCCGGCGGGCGTCGTGCAGGGTCAGCACGGTCTCCAGCCCGGCCAGCCCGGGCGCGATCATCTTCGGGCCGCCGGAGAACCCGGCGAAGAAGTGCGGCTCGACGAAACCGGTGGTGATCTTGACGTCGGCCGCGACCCACTCCCGGTTCAGCCAGACCGGCACGCCGTCCCCGTACGTGCCCAGCCACTGCAGGCCCGAGTCGTCGCGCGCGTCGTGGTTGACGATCCGGACCCGCTCGACGGTGTCCGCGCCGAACATCTCGGCCAGCTCCGCGGCCGTGTTGCCGCGGTGGGTGCCGGTGGCGACGAGCACGGTGACGTCCTCGGGCCGGACGATGCCCTCCAGCTCGTCCAGCACGGCCGGGATCATCAGGTGCCGCGGCTGCGGGCGGGTGCCGTCGCAGGCCGAGATCGCGACGGTCTGGCCGGGGCGGACCAGCGACCGCAGCGGCGGGCCGGCGACCGGGTCCCGCAGCGCCGCCCGCAGCAGCGCACGCTGGTCGGGCGCCGCGGCCCGGTGCTCCGGCGCGACGACGACCGCGTCGTCGGGGAGCTCGACGTCCAGGCCGTCCTTGCCGTACGCGAGCCGTACCTTCATGGGGTCAGCGTGCTCCGGGACGGCCACGCCCCGCAACGGGCGGCCCCGATCCGGGCCTCTTGCCCACGCCGGGGGCGACACTCCCGTACGGTGCGATCCGTTCCTGCTCCCCGCGCAGAAAAGGATCTCCCCACCGTGGCCGACTCGCTCAAGGCAAGCCTGCTCGATGCCGACCGCCGCGGCCAGGTCGTGACCGACCTGGTGACCTTCGTCGACCAGGAGGTCGCCGCGAAGGGCGGCCTGTCCGGCGGTCTCATCAAGACCGGCTACGCCGCCGTGAAGAAGGTCAAGCCCGGCATCATCCGGCACGCGGTCGACAGCATGATGGACGACTTCGTCGGCGCGCTGGAGCCGTACTGGTCGGCCTACCGGGCCCAGCCGGTGCCCGGCTTCGGCGCCTACCTGGCCGGCCGGCCGCAGGAGGTCTCGCAGTCGCTGCTCGCGGTGACCGACCGCCGGGCCGAGCGCTCCAGCCGCGGCTCCGTCACCTCCGTGTACTCCCGGCTGCGGCCCAAGGCCCAGGACAACGTCATCGAGTCGCTGCCCCGGCTGGGCGACCTGGTGGAGCGGCACGCCGCCTGACCTCCGTCACCCGAGGCCCCGCCACCCGCCGGACGACCGGCCGGTGGCGGGGTCTTCTCTTTGGCGGAGTCACCCATACGGCCGAGTGGTGGAGTGGTGGATCGGTCATTTGGCTGTCTCTTGAGTAATCTGAGCCGTTCCGATGGGCGAAATATCTGTAGGCCATCTGTCACGGTGCGTGTGTCCCGTTCTCCTCCGAGGAGGAAGCATGCGCCGTCCGTCCGTACCGGCCGTTCTCGCTGCGCTGGCCGCAGCGACGATCGCCTGGTCGGGCGCCGCGGGCGCGGCCACCGCCGCACCTACCAGCAGTGCCCTCGCGCCCACCGGCGCCACGGTCACTGTTCCCGCGAAGCCCGCCGCCAAGATCACCCCCGCTGCCTACCGTCGCGTCTGCTCGACCGCCACGGCGAAGAACGTCGCGCACTGCGACGCACTACTCCGTACGGACCTGGCCCCGAACGCCGTCCAGCCGAACGCACTGCCGTCCGGACTGGGCCCCGCCGACCTCGCCAGCGCGTACAAGCTGGGGGCGGGCGGTGCCGGCCAGACCGTCGCCATCGTGGACGCCCAGGACGACCCCAACGCGGAGTCGGACCTGGCCACGTACCGCTCGACCTACGGGCTGCCCGCGTGCACGACCGCGAACGGCTGCTTCCGCAAGGTGAACCAGACCGGCGGCACCACCTTCCCGGCACCGGACGCCGGCTGGGCCGGCGAGATCTCGCTCGACGTCGACATGGTCTCGGCGATCTGCCCGTCCTGCCACATCCTGCTGGTCGAGGCCACCTCGCCGACGAACGCCAACCTCGGCACCGCGGTGAACGAGGCGGTCGCACTGGGCGCGAAGTTCGTCTCCAACTCCTACGGCGGCGGCGACGGCACGGCGTCCTCGGCGTACAACCACCCCGGCGTGGCGATCACGGCGAGCACCGGTGACGACGGCTTCGGCGTCGAGTACCCGGCCTCCGACTCGCACGTCACCGCGGTCGGCGGCACCTCGCTGACCCGCGACACCAGCGCCCGCGGCTGGAGCGAGTCCGCCTGGACCGGCGCCGGCAGCGGCTGCTCGACGATCCAGCCCAAGCCGGCCTGGCAGACCGCGGTCACCCAGTGCACCCGCAAGGCCAACGCGGACGTCTCCGCGGTCGCCAACCCGGCCACCGGCGTGGCGGTCTTCCAGACCTTCGGCGCCACCGGCTTCGTCGTCTACGGCGGCACCAGCGTGTCCTCGCCGATCATCGCGTCGGTGTACGCGCTGGCCGGCGCCCCGGCCGTCGGCTCCTCGCCGGCCTCGTTCCCGTGGTCGCACACGGCGAACCTGTTCGACGTGACCACCGGCAGCAACGGCACCTGCACCCCGGCGATCCTCTGCCACGCGGGTGTGGGCTGGGACGGCCCGACCGGCCTCGGCACGCCCAACGGCGTGGCCGCGTTCAGCGGTGCCGGCGGCACCACCCCGCCGCCGCCCCCGCCGGGCTGCACCGCCGGCCAGCTGATCGGCAACCCGGGCTTCGAGACCGGTACGGCCGCACCCTGGACCGCCACCGCCGGCGTCGTCACCAACGCCGCCGGTGAGGCCACCCACGCCGGCACCTGGAAGGCGTGGCTGGACGGCTACGGGACCACCCACACCGACACGCTCTCCCAGACCGTGACGGTGCCGAGCGGGTGCACCAGCGTGGTGTTCTCCTTCTTCCTGCACATCGACACCGCGGAGACCACGACGACGACCGCGTTCGACAAGCTGACCGTCAAGGCCGGCGCGACGACGCTCGCCACGTTCTCCAACCTGAACAAGGCCGCGGGCTACACGGCGCGGTCGTTCACCCTGACCGGCGCGGCCGGCACCAGCGTGACGCTCTCGTTCAGCGGCACCGAGGACACGTCGCTGCAGACCAGCTTCGTGGTCGACGACGCGGCGCTGACGGTCTCCTGACCGCCATCGTCCACATCCCGCCGGCGTCCCGGGTTCTCCCGGGGCGCCGGCGGAACCATGCCGGGGCACCGGTGCGTCACAGGGGCATGCGCCGCCTCGCCGCCGCCCTCGTGCTCGCCTCCGCCGCCCTGCTCGCCGGCTGTGCCACCACCGGCTCGGGATCCGGAGGCGCCGCCACCCCGCCACCGGCCACCACCCCCGCGACGACCGCGCCCGCTCCCAGTACCGACCCGACCAGCGGGGCCGTCACCGTGGACGGGGTCGTCGAGAAGGGCGTCGAGCCCGGCTGCCTGGTCCTGAAGACCGGCTCGCAGAACTACCTCCTGCAGGGCGCGCAGGCCAGCAGCGCGCCGCTGGCCGTGCCGGTCCGGGTCACCGGGCAGGTCCGGGCCGACCTGCTCAGCTACTGCCAGCAGGGCACGCCGCTGGAGGTCGCCGCCGTCATCCGGCGCTGAACTGGACCCGCACGATCTGCTCGCAGATGCGCCCATCCTGCCGGCTGGGCGCATCGCCGCTGCTCAGGGGCGGGTCCAGCTCGTCACCACGGCCGGCGGGTCGAGCCGCAGCCGGAACGGTTCCCGCGGCGGCGGGCTGAACAGGAACCAGCCGACGACGTCGACCTCGGTGGTCTGCGCCGTCCCGGACGCGGTCTCCAGCGTCATCCGCGCCGCGCGGGGCGGCACCACCTGGCCCTGCAGGCCGTCCGCGGTCAGCTCGACCTCGATGAGCACCTCGCCGGCCCGGAACCGCAGCGCCCGCGGCTCGTCGCCGGCGGCCCGGGTCCCGACCGCCCCGGCCGGCGCGGCCTCCAATTCGGCGAGCTCGGCGTCGACCGTGCGCCAGCCGTACGCGGCCCGACCGGCCCGGCGGAGCCCGTCCGGCACCGCCGCCTCGTCCCGCACCGCCGCGCCGAGCTCGGCCAGCAGCCGGTCGTCGTCCCGCTCGTCCGGCACCGCGGTCACCCCGTCCCCGGTCCGCGCAGGGCGGACATCGCCGGGTGCGCCCGCAGCGTGTCCAGGCAGCGCGACCGGGTCGGGCCGATCCCGCCGACCGCGATCCCGAGCCGGCCGGAGATCTCCGTGTACGGCAGCGGGGGATCGGCGAACAGCAGCGCCAGCAGCTGCCGGCACTTCTCGCCGAGGTCGGCGAACGCCTCCCGCAGCACCGCCCGCCGCTCCTGCTCCAGCAGGAACTCCTCCGGCGCCGGGCCCTCGTCGGTGATCAGCTGCTGGTCCGTGGTGCCGAGCCGGCCCTGGGCCCGCAGCACGGCCAGGCACTCGTTGCGGGTGGTGGTGGCGAGCCAGCCGGGCAGCGCGGCCGGCTCGCGCAGCGAGTCCAGGCGCTCGACCAGCCGCAGCCAGACCGTCGCGCCGACGTCCTCGAGGTCGGCGTCGCCGAGCCGGTGCCGCCGGCAGACCGACGTGACCAGCGCCGCGTACCGGTCCACGATCCGGTTCCAGGCATCCGCCTCGCCGGCGGCCGCCCGCTTGACGAGGTCGGCGACCGGGGTGTCATCCCGCATGGCCGCCGCCGGTGTGCTCGAACTCGATCGCCTCGGCGCTGCGCAGCCAGGGCTTGTCCTCGACCATCGGCACGTGGCCGATCAGGTCGGCCCAGGTGCCGGCGCGGGCACCGAGCCGGGCCAGGATCCCGCTCACCGAGGCCGCCGCGAACGACGTCCCGCTCCACCGGCACCAGCCGCCGGTCAGCCGAGGCCCGAGCACCCGCACGGCCGAGCCGTACACGGTGATGCCGGACCAGCGGCTGGCGAACGAGGCCGTCGGCTCGGTCAGCGAGAACGCGAGCGGCGCCTCCGGCAGGACGGTCTCGTCCACCGCGCCGACGGCCAGCACGTTGCTGCCCGGGTCGCTGCTGAACGCGGCCGGCCAGCTGGGCCGGTCGTCCCATCGGTTGGCCGTGGCGGCGACCACCGGCACGTCGCCGAGCGCGGCCAGCGCGGCCGCGATCTCCGTCGGCCCGGACCGCTCCTCCCAGTGGCCGGCGAAGGACAGGTTGACGACCGCGAGCCGGTTGCCGTTGTCCGCGGCCAGCGCGCGGATCGCGGCCGCGACCGCCGCGTCGTTGTCGGCCTGCCGGTCGCCCGCCCCGAGCAGCACCCGGCGCATGTCGATGGTCGCGGTCGGCGCCTCCAGCAGGATGCGGCCGGCGACGAAGCTGCCGTGGCCCCGGTAGAGGTCGTCCTCGGCGCGCAGGTCGGCGTAGTCGGCCGGCTCGCCGGCGAGGTGGCCGGCCAGGAAGGGATGCGGATGGCCGTCGTCGAGCACGATCCCGGTGTCGACCACACCGACCACGAGGTCCGGGTCGACCCGCGGCCCGGCGGCCACGAAGTCCGCCTCGCGGGCGGACAGCTCCGGCACCAGGATCGGGCGGTCGGCGGGCCCCATCGGCTGCCGGCCGCCGGCCTGCAAGCGCATCGGCATCTCGGCCTCCCCTCGCTCACCCTCGGGCTACTGTCTGCCGAACGGAGGTTCCGTACGCGTGGTTGATACACCCTAGCGGCATCGGACGGGACGATGATCGACATGCCGGCCCTGGAGCTGGCCCTGGCCGCGGTCGACTCCGCGTACGGGCAGCCGCCGCGGGCCCGCCGGCTGGCCGGGGCCGCGCTGGCCGCCGCCGACGGCGATCCCGAGCCGGCCGCGGTGGCCGAGCGGGCGCTGGGCATGGCCGGCACCGCGCTGGGCGAGCTGGCCACCGGCGAGACCCACCTGCGCGCGGCGATCGCGGTCGCGGACGGGGCCGGGCTGGCGTCCCGGGCGGCGGAGGCGCGGGCGTCGCTGAGCTACCTGCTCGCGCTCGGCGGGCGTACCGGCGAGGCGCTGGCCGAGCTCGACCGGGCCGCGGCGGTGCTGCGCGGCGTCGTCGGCGCCCGGGTCCGGATGCAGCGGGCGCTGGTGCTGTCCGAGGCCGGCCGGTTCGCCGAGGCGGCCGCGGGCTACGACGCGGCCCTGGCGGCACTGCGGCGGGCCGGCGGCGACCCGGTGGTCGAGGGCGACCTGCGCAACAACCGCAGCGTGCTGCGGGTGCAGGCGCGGGACTGGCGGGGCGCGGCCGACGACCTGCGCCGGGCCGCCGACCTCTACGCGGCGGCCGGCCAGGAGGGCAAGCTCGCCACCGTCCACCACAACCGCGGGCTGGCCGCGGCCGTCCGCGGGGACCTGCCGGCGGCGCTGGCCGCCTTCGACGAGGCCGCCGAGCTGTACGCGGCGACCGGTCGGGATCCCGGGCTGCTCGGCGTGGAGCGGGCCGAGGCGCTGCTGTCGGTGCTGCTGGTCGCGGACGCCCGGCGGGCCGCGGCGGCGGCGGTCGAGCAGTTCGCGGCCCAGCGCAACGCGGTCGACCTGGTCCAGGCCCGGCTCGTCCTGGCCCGGGCCGCGCTGCTGGACGGCGACCCGGCGCTGGCCGCCGCGCAGGCCGACCGGGCCCGCCGGGCCGCGCTGGCCCAGCAGCGGCCGGGCTGGGCCGCCCTGGCCGGCTACCTCTCCCTCCGAGCCCGCTCCGCCAGCGCCGGGGCGGGTGCCCCCGGCAGTGCCGGGGCCGGCTCCGCGGGCAGTGCCGGGGCGGGCTCCGCGGGCAGTGCCGGGGCCGGCTCCGTCGGCAGTGCCGGGTCCCTCTCCGCCGGCAGGCCGGTCGGCGGCTCGACCGGCGGCCCGGCCGCGGGCCCGAACCATGGCCTCGGGGGCGATTCGGACCGCGGTTCGGGCGACTCCGGGGGCGAGGGGATTGTGCGGGCCGGGCGGCGGACGGCGGCGGCCCTGGCCGCGGCCGGGTGGGTGGTGGAGGCGGCGGACGCGCGGCTGATCGTGGCCCGGGCGGCGCTGGCGCTGGGCCGCCCGGCGACCGCGCGGCGGACGCTGGCCGGGTTGGATCCCGACACCGTCCAGGGACCGGCCGAGCTGCGGGCCCGGCTCTGGCACGCCCGCGCCCTGCTGCGACTGTCCGAAGGGGACGGTGCCGGGGCGGAGGCGGCGCTGCGCTCGGGGATGGCGGTGCTCGACCGGTTCCGGGCCAGCCTCGGCGCGACCGAGCTGCGCGTGCACGCCGCCGGTCACGCCGGCGAGCTGGCCGCTCTCGGCGTCCGGCTCGCGGTGGCCGCCGGGGACGCCGGCTCGGTGCTGGACTGGAGCGAGCGCTGGCGGGCCGGCGCGCTGCTGCTGCGGCGCGCCCGATCGGAGGGCGCGCCCGAGCTGACCGAGCTGCGCCAGGTGGTCGCCGAGGCCGGCGCGGCCGCGGCCGCCGGCACCGACACCGCCGCGCTGCGGGCCCGCCAGGCGACCCTGGAGGAGGCCGTACGGCGGCGGGCGCTGCGCTCGCGCGGGACCGGGGTCGCCCCGGCCGGGCCGGTGCCGGTCGACCGGCTGCGGACGGTGCTCGGGCCGGCGGCGCTGGTCGAGTACGTCGCGGTCGACGGCGAGCTGCACGCGGTCGTCGTCACCAGCACCATGCTCACGCTGCACCGGCTCGGTCCGCTGCCGCCGGTGGAGCGCGACCTCACCGCCCTCCGGTACGGGCTGCGCCGGTTGCTGGCCGGGTCCGCCGGCGCGGCGCCGCTCGTCGCGGACAAGGCCGACCGGCTGGAGCGGGCGCTGCTCCGTCCGTTGCGGGCCGAGCTCGCCGACCGGCCGCTGGTGCTGGTGCCGACCGGCGCGCTGCACGCGCTGCCCTGGGGCGCGCTGCCCGGGCTCGCCGACCGCCCGATCGCGGTCGCGCCCTCGGCCGCGCTCTGGTACCGCGCGGCCGCCGGTGCGGCGCCGATCGGCGGCCGGCTGGTGCTGGCGGCGGGACCGGACCTCCCGTACGCGGCCGCGGAGGTGGCGGACCTGGCCGCCCGGCACCCGGACGCGCTCCGGCTGACCGGCCCGGACGCGACGGTGGCGGCGGTGACCCGGGCGCTGGACGGGGCCGGGCTGGCGCACGTCGCCGCGCACGGCCGGTTCCGCGCGGACAACCCCCTGTTCTCCGCACTGTCGCTGGTGGACGGTCCGCTCACCGTGCACGACCTGGAGCGGCTGGACCGCCCGCCGCGGCAGGTGGTGCTGTCGGCCTGCGAGTCGGGCCTGTCCGCGGTGCACCCGGGCGACGAGCTGGTCGGGCTGGCCGCGGCGCTGCTCGCGCTGGGCGTCGGCAGCCTGGTCGGCAGCGTCGTCCCGGTGCCGGACGAGGCCAGCCGGCCGGTGATGCTCAGCCTGCACCGGCACCTGCGCGACGGTCTCGGGCCGGCCGCCGCGCTGATGCTGGCCCGGCGGGAGCAGCCGGACCGGGCGAGCGCGAGCTGGGTGGCCGCCGCGGGGTTCGTCTGCTTCGGCGCCGGCGGTATCAATCCGGCGCCGGGCCCGTCCGGAGAGCATGAGAGCGCGATGGGCGGGGACGGCGGCAGTGCTGGCGGCGCTGCTGGCCGGGTGCGGGGCGAACGGGGGTGACCCGGTCGCCGGCGGCGGGTTGCCCGCGCCGGGCGAGAGCGGCTCGGTCACGACGAGCGGGCCGACGATGGTGCCGGACGACCCGGCGACCTCCTCCGGCGCGGACGACGCCGGCAGCGGCTCGAACGGGGGCGGCTCGGGCGGCAGCTCGGACGGCGGCGGCTCGGGCGGGAACGGTTCGGGCGGGAACGGTTCGGGCGGGGGCGGGAAGTCCGGCGACGACCACGGCCGGAAGATCGGTCTGCCGAAGTCGATCCGCATCCCGGAGATCGGCGAGCAGGCGTTCCGGGACGGCGTCGTCGCCGCCTGCGGAAGCCCGGACGGCGCGCCCGGCTGCCTCACGGTGACGTACAGGACCGTCGACGACGACGGCACCTGCGGCTTCGTCTGGGAGTCGGACCCGCCGAAGGTCTCGGACGGCAACACCAACTCGATCGTGCCGCGCGGCGCCAGGATCACCGCGACGATCTCCACCGGCTGCGGCCAACCGGACGACACCACCACCTCACCGCCGGCCGACGACTCGGCGTCCACATCGGACACCTCGACCGCGCCGGAGGTATCGGACCCGCCGGCGAGCGAGACGGCGCAACCGTGATCCCGCGGGTCCTGCGGCTGCTCGGGACGGTCGTCGCGCCCACCGGTCTGCTGACCGGACTGTTGCTCTACTTCGGACAGACGTACGTGGCCGGCTACTGCCGCTACTTCGGGGTCAACTTCACGACGCTGGACATGACCGTCCAGGACTACCTGATCCGCAGCGTCGAGGGGATCTTCCTGCCGCTGGTGCTGACCGCCGCGCTCGTGCTGCTCGTGCTCTGGCTGATCCGGGTGGTCTTCGGCGTGCTCGACCTGGCGACCCGGGAGACGGTGCTGCGCCGCGCCCTGCCGGCGCTGGCCGTCGCCGGCGTCGCGCTGATCGTGCTGGCCGCGGTCGCGCTGGCGCTCGGCGGCACGGTCGGCGACACCGCGCCGGAGCTCGGCGGCCTCAGCCTCGCGGCGGGCGTCATCGCGGTCACCGTCTCGGTGCCACGGCTGCTGGAGCGCCGGCAGCGGGCCGAGGTGCCGGCCGGGTTGCGGGCCGAGCTCGGGCTGGCCGAGTGGGTGGCCGCGTTCGTGCTCACCAGCGTCGGCCTGTTCTGGGCGGTCGGCAGCTACGCGACCGGGATCGGCACCGGCCGGGCGCAGGAGATGGTGGCGGCGCTGCCGGCCTGGCCGGACGCCGTCCTCTACAGCGAGCGCGGGCTCGGCCTGAGCGGCCCCGGCGTCTCGGAGACCACCTGCGCCGGCCCGGACGCCGCGTACCGCTACCGGTACGACGGGCTCAAGCTCGTCCTGCAGTCCGGCGACCAGTACTTCTTCCTGCCGGCCGGCTGGACCGCGGGCGACGGCGCGGCGCTGGTCGTCCCGCGGACCGACACGCTGCGGCTGGAGTTCACGCCCGGCTACCGCTCCGGGGACGGGCGGTGCGGCGGCTCGCCGTGACCCGGCCGCCCGCGTGAGGATGGGCCCATGGCCGTGTCGATCGTGCGGGTCGAGCACCCGGAGCTGTTCGTCGGTCCGGCGGACGCGCCGGAGCAGATCGTCCGGGTGGTGCTGGCCGGCGACCCCGGGCCGGTCACGGTCGGGGTGAGCCCGGGGACGGAGCTGACCGCGATGCTGGCCGCCGCCGAGCTGGCGGTGGAGATCCCGGTCCCGCTGACCGGCCGGGCGGTCGGCACCGAGGTTCCCGCGGTGGTCACCGTGCGCGGGCCGGCCGGGGACGCCCGGACGGACGTGCTGATCCCGGTGGCCGAGCCGGGCTGGACGGCGTACCTGGTCCCGCACTTCCACTACGACCCGGTCTGGTGGACCACCCAGGCCGCGTACACCTCGGCCTGGGACGAGCTGACCGGTCCGGACTCGGCCCGGCAGGCCTTCCAGCTGGCCGGCTTCGACCTGGTCCGGGCGCACCTGGAGACGGCCCGGCACGACCCGGACTACCGGTTCGTGCTGGCCGAGACGGACTACCTCAAGCCCTGGTGGGACACGGTCCCGGCGGAGCGGGCGTTCCTGCGCCGGCTGCTGGCCGAGGGGCGGTGCGAGCTGGTCGGCGGGACGTACAACGAGCCGAACACGAACCTCACCTCGGTCGAGTCGACGATCCGCAACCTCGCGTACGGGATCGCGTTGCAGCGTGACGTGCTCGGCGGGGAGCCGGAGACGGCCTGGCAGCTGGACGCGTTCGGGCACGACCCGCAGTTCCCGGGGCTCTGCGCGGGCGCCGGGCTGACCGCGTCGTCCTGGGCCCGCGGTCCGTTCCACCAGTGGGGGCCGATGCAGACCCACGGCCTGAGCGGGGACGCGCGGGTGATGCAGTTCCCGAGCGAGTTCGAGTGGGTGGCGCCGAGCGGGACGGGGCTGCTCACCGCGTACATGCCGGCGCACTACTCGGCCGGCTGGTGGATGGACTCGGCGGCGAGCCTGGCCGACGCGGTCGCCGCGGTGCACGCGCTGTTCCTGTCGCTGAAGCCGGTCGCCGCGACCCGCAACGTGCTCATCCCGGTCGGTACGGACTACTCGCCGCCGAACAAGTGGGTCACCGCGATCCACCGGGACCAGGCCGAGCGCTACACCTGGCCCCGGTTCGTCTGCGCGACGCCGCGGGACTTCCTCGGCGCGGTCCGGGCCGAGCTGGCGGCGGAAGGCCGCAGCGCGGTGCCGGTGAGCCGGGACATGAACCCGATCTACACCGGCAAGGACGTCTCCTACATCGACACCAAGCAGGCCAACCGGGAGGCCGAGGTCCGGGTCGCCGACGGCGAGCGGTTCGCCACCCTGGCCGCGCTGCAGGGCGCCCGGCACCCGCACGCGGCCCTGGACAGCGCCTGGCGGCAGCTGCTCTACGGCGCCCACCACGACGCGGTCACCGGCAGCGAGGGCGACCAGGTCTACCTCGACCTGCTGGCCGGCTGGCGGGACGCCTGGACCACCGGCGGCGACGTGCTCGCGGCCGCGACGGCCGACCTGGTGTCGCATGTGGACACCGGCGGGGACGGGCTCGCGCTCACCGTCCTCAACGGACTGGCCTGGCCGCGTACGGACCTGGTCCGGGTCGAGCTGCCGGCCGGCGAGTGGTCGCTGCGGGACGCTGCCGGCGCGGCGGTGCCGGCGGTGCAGGAGGGCCGGACGCTGGCGTTCGTGGCCGCGGACCTGCCCGCGACCGGCTGGCGCACCTACCGGCTCGTGCCCGGCGGTACGCCCGGCTGGACCGCCGCGAGCGGCAGCACGATCCGGTCCGAGGCGTACGAGCTGAGCGTGGATCCGGCGCGGGGTGGCACCGTCAGCTCCTGGCGGGACCTCCGGCTGGGCCGGGAGCTGCTCACCGGTCCCGCCAACGAGCTGCTGCTCTACGACGAGTACCCGCAGCACCCGACGTTCGGCGAGGGGCCGTGGCACCTGCTGCCGACCGGTCCGCCGCGGGACCGGGCCTCGGACTCGGCCGCGACCGTCCGGGCCGGGACCAGCCCGGCCGGGCAGCGGCTGGTGGTCCGCGGCTCGGTCGGGGAGGTGCGCTACGAGCAGGTGCTGACCGTCTGGACCGGACTGTCGCGGGTGGACTGCACGACCCGGCTGCTGCCGGTCGGCGCGGACCGGCTGGTGCGGCTGCGCTGGCCGGTCGACGTCCCGGGTGGGCTGCCGGTCAGCGAGGTCGGCGCGGCCGTGATCGGTCGCGGGTACGGGATCATCGACGTCGACTCGGCCGAGCACCCGTGGACGCTGGACAACCCGGCGTACTCCTGGTTCGGGGTCGGGTCGACGGCCCGGGTGGTGGCGGGGGAATCGGCGACCGCGATGGGGGTGGCCGAGGTGGTGGCCGACGCCCGCTCCCGCGCCGGCGTCCGCGACCTGGTCGTCGCGCTGGTCCGGGCCGGGGTCACCTCGACGACCTCGCTGGACACCGGCAGCCGGTACGGCGCGCTCGCGATCGACTCCAACCTGCCCGACACCCGGATCGCGGTCGGCGGGCCGGACCGCAACACGTTCACCGCCGCGGTGCTGGCCGCGGCGCCCGGATCCGGCGAGGAGCTGGAGCGGCAGCTGGCGGCGACCGGCCGCGCCCGGGTCTGGGTGCCGGCCGCGCGGCCGCTGCGGGAGGTCTGGGTGCCGAGCGCGGACCTGCGGGACGTGCGGGCGCTGCCGGTGCTGATCGTGGCCGGACGGGACGACGCGGCGCTCGCGGCCGCGGTCGCGGAGCTGGTCGACGACCTCGCCGACGCGACTGTCACGGCCGGACGGCCGGCGGACCTGGTGGACGCGACCGTCACTGCGGGACGGCCGCCGGACCTGGCCGACGCGTCTGTCCGGATCGGACAGACGGCGCCGGCCGGGTCGGCAGTCGGTGGTGCCGGGCTCGCTGCGCACTCGGTGGCGATGCTGAGTCGCGGGTTGCCGGGGTTCGCGGTCGACAGCAGCGGGGCGCTGAACCTGTCGCTGGTCCGGTCCTGCACCGGCTGGCCGTCGGCGGTCTGGATCAGCAAGCCCCGCCGTACGGTGCCGGACGGATCGGGGTTCCAGCTGCAGCACTGGACCCACACCGTGGACTATGCGCTGACCGCGGGGCCGGGGGACTGGCGTTCGGCCGGGTTCGTGCCGGCCGGGCAGGCGTTCACCGCGCCGCCGGTGGCCGTGCTGGCGCAGCCGCACCCGGGACCGTTGCCGGCCGCGCACTCGCTGCTCGCGGTCGAGCCGGCCGGCGCCGCGGTGGTGACCGCGGTCAAGCCCGTCGGCACCCCGCTCGCATCCGGGACCGCGCCGACGCCGCCGGCGCAGGAGCTGGCCGTCCGGGTCTACGAGGCCGCCGGGCAGCGGGTCACCGTCCGGCTGCGACTGGCCGGCGGGGTGCTGTCCGCGTCCCGGGCCGACCTGCTCGACCGTCCACTCGGGACACTGGAGGTGGCCGCGGACGGGACCGTCGTGATGCCGCTGGAGCCGTGCGAGGTGGCGACGGTGCTGGTGCGGCCCGCGGCGGCGGAGGCGGGCGACCGGGAGCTGGTGCCCGAGCCGGCCGGCGTCGTCCCGGCGCGCTACTGGCTGGAGAACGCCGGCCCGGCCCCGGCCGGCAACCTGCCGATCAGCGTGCACGCCGAGCCCACCCGGGCCACCGGGCCGGTCGACCTGACCGTCTCGGTGGCCTCCTCGCTGGCCGACAGCGAGTGGACCGGCGTGGTGACCGTGACCGCCGACGACGGCTGGACGGTCCGGCCCGCGGCCTGGCCGGTCGCGCTGCCGCCGGGCGGCTGGGCCCAGGCGCCGGTCCGGGTCGAGCCGCCGGCCGACGCGACGCCCGGCGACCACCTCGTCGCGGTCCAGGTCGAGCACCGGGGCCAGGTCGTCCGGGAGCTCGTGCAGGTGACGGTGCCCGGTCCGGTGCCGAGCCCGGGCGCGCTGGACGTGCACATCGACACGCTCGCGGTGGTGCTGCGGCCGGGGGAGCGCGGCACCGTGCGGGTCGAGGTGGCCAACTCCTACCGGAGCCCGGTGCAGGCGACGCTGCAGCTGCTGGGGCCGGTCGAGACCTGGCCGTACGTTCCACAGTGGACGGTGCCGGTCCGGCTGGAGGGCGACGACCGGCGGGCGGTCGAGGTGCCGGTGGCGGTGCCGGCCGGGGCGGCGCCGGGGGAGTGGTGGCTGCTGGCCCGGCTGACGGGCGCCGGGCAGGTGGCGTACTCGGGGTCGATCCCGCTGAACGTCACGTGACCGCGGCCTGGGTCGACGGGGAGCCGGTCGCCGCGGCCGAGGTCGACGCCGAGGTGGCGCGGCTGCGGGCCGGGCCGCTGGCCGACCGGCTGCCGCCCGCGGACGGTCCGGACGGACGGCAGCTGCGGCGCTGGGTGGCCCAGCGGGTGGTGATCCGCCGCCTCCTGGAGCGGGCGGCCGCCGAGCTGCCGTTCCGCGACGGAGCCGCCGGGGCGCCGGTCCGCGACGGAGCCGCCGGTCCGGCGGTGGGCGACGGGGCGGCGCGGCCGGACGCCGCGCTGGTCGGGAGCGCGGCGGCGGACGTGCTCGCCACCTCGGCCGCCGCGCGGGCGGTCCTCGCGACGTTCACCGACCGCCCGGACGAGGGTGAGCTGCGCGCGCACTACGACGCCCACCCCGACCGCTACGTCCGGCCCGAGCGGTGGCTGGTCCGGCAGGCCTTCCACCGCGACGACCCCGGGCGGCTCGAGCTGTCCGGCCCGGTGGAGGTCGACCCCGGGACGCTGGTCGCGGAGCTGCGGGACGCGCCGGCCGGGCCGGTGCGCTCGCTTCTGGGCTGGCACCGGATCGTGGTCGAGTCCGTCCGCCCGGCCGGCCCGGTCCCGTACGAGGAGGTGCGGGCCGCGATCGCGGCCGAGCTGACCGTGCGGCGGCAGCAGCTGGCGTTCGCCCGCTGGCTCGACGCCGCGCTGGCGACCCGGGTCCGGCTGGCGCCGGGGTACGAGCACCCGGCCGACCCGCGTCAGCCGGACGCGACCCACCGGCACTGACCGTCGCACCCGCCGCCGAGGTCCCCTCACGCGTCTCGTGCGATGCCGGGCCCGGCCCGGCCGGGCTTTGCGCCGTACCGAAACTCACCGCCGGCCGCTGGCGCGCTGCCGGACCGCCCAGATCGCGGCACCGACCGCGATCACGCCCGCGCCCGCGACGGCTGACGGCCAGGGCAGGTTGACCGCGAGCAGGACGCAGCCGGTGAGCCCGACCAGCGGCAGCGCCTTCGAGGCCGGCAGCGTCAGCGCGCTGGCGTTCGCGATCGCGTAGTAGGTGAGCACGGCGAAGGAGGAGAACCCGATCGCGCCGCGCAGGTCCACGGTCGCGACCAGGACGGCGACGACCAGCCCGAGCGCGACCTCGGCCCGGTGCGGCACGGCGAAGCGCGGATGCACCGCGGCCAGCGCCGGCGGCAGGTTGCGGTCGCGGGCCATCGCCAGCGTGGTCCGGGAGACGCCGAGCAGCAGGGCCAGCAGCGAGCCGAGCGTGGCCAGCGCGGCGCCGACCCGGACCACCGGCGCGGCCGCGTGCAGGTCGCCCGCCGCGACCACCGCACGCAGCGGGTCGGCCGCGGCGGCCAGCCCGTCCGGGCCGAGCCCGCGCAGGGCGGCCAGCGCGACCAGCAGGTACGCGGCCAGCGTGAGGCCGAGGGCCAGCGGGATTGCGCGCGGGATCGTCCGGGCCGGGTCGCGGACCTCCTCGCCCAGGGTCGCGACCCGCGCGTACCCGGCGAAGGCGAAGAACAGCAGCCCGGCCGCCTGGAGCACGGCGTGCGGGCCGGTACCGGGGCCGCCGACCGGGTGGGCCGGTGCGGTGAACCCGGCGACGACGACCAGCGCGAGCGTGGCCAGGGTCGCGGCGACCAGCACCCGGGTCGCGGCCAGCGACCGCTGCACGCCGACGTAGTTCAGCGCGGTCAGCCCGAGCACGGCCACGACCGCGACCGGGCGCGGGTGGGCCGGGACCGCGTACGTGGCGAAGGTCAGCGCGATGGCCGCGCAGCTGGCGGTCTTGCCGACCACGAATCCCCAGCCGGCCAGGTAGCCCCAGAACGGGCCGAGCCGCTCCCGGCCGTAGACGTAGGTGCCGCCCGAGGACGGGTAGCGGGCGGCCAGGCGGGCCGAGGAGGTCGCGTTGCCGTACGCGACCAGGCCGGCCAGGGCGAGCGCCGGCAGCAGCCCGGAGCCGGCCACCCGCGCGGCCGGCGCGAAGACCGCGAACACGCCCGCGCCGAGCATCGCCCCGAGGCCGACGACGACCGCGTCCGCCACCCCGAGCCGCCGCCGCAATCCCGCACCGCTCACCCCCGCATGGTGCCGGACGGGCGGTCGGGACCGGCGGCGGAGCACCCAGGCCCACCCGAGTGCGACGCCCGCTGTGGTCGCGACGACCCGGCCGTCCGCCCAGCACGCCCGAACCAGCCCGGGCGCCGGGGCCTCGACCGGGCCCGCGACAGTCGCCGCGTCGGCGACGGTGTCGGTCAGTCGGACGCGTCGCCCCGGATCGCCTCCAGCACCCGGGCCGGCGTCAGCGGCACCGCCGTGATCCGGGCTCCGAACGGCCGCAGCGCGTCCTCGACCGCGTTCGCGATCGCCGCCGGGGCCGGGATCGTGCCGCCCTCGCCGGCGCCCTTCGCGCCCAGCGGGTTCAGCGGCGAGGGCGTGTGCACGTGCACCAGCTCGACCGGCGGCACCTCGCGGGCCGAGGCCAGCGAGTAGTCGAGGTAGCTGGTGGTCTGCGGCTGTCCGGACACGTCGTAGAGGGCCTCCTCCAGCAGCGCGTTGCCGATGCCGTGGGCGAAGCCGCCGAGCACCTGCCCGTCGACCAGCATCGGGTTCACGACGGTCCCGCAGTCGTGGCCGATGACGTACTTCAGGATCTCGATCCCGCCGGTCTCCGGGTCGACCTCGACGACGACCGCGTGCGTGCCGCTGGCGTACGCGGCCCGTTCGGGCGCGAAGTAGGCGGTCGTCTCCAGCCCGGGCCGGACCCCCGCCGGCAGCGTGATCCCGTGCTTGCCGACGTTGGCGACCTGGGCGATCTCCCGCAGCGTCACCCCGGTCTCCGGGTCGTCCCGCACGACGACCCGGTCGCCGGCGAAGAGCAGGTCCGCGGACCTGAGCAGCACCTCGGCCACGCCGAAGACCTTCTCCCGCAGCTCCCGGCCGGCCAGCAGCGTCGCCGGGCCCGCGGTCGCGGTGATCCGGGACGCGAACGTGCCCTGCCCGAACGGGATCCGGCCGGTGTCGCCGGTGACGACGCGGATGTGCTCCATGTCCAGGCCGAGCGCGTCCGCCGCGATCTGCGCGTACACGGTCTCGTAGCCCTGGCCCTGCGGGGCCGCGGCCAGCGTGACGAGCACGCTGCCGTCGTTGGTCAGCCGGAGCCGCGACCCCTCGTACGGGCCGAGCCCGCAGCCCTCGACGTACCCGGCGACGCCGACGCCGACGAACCGCCCGGCGGCGCGGGCCTCGCGCTGGAACTCCCGCTGCCCGGCGTAGTCGATCTTGTCCAGGACGACCCGCAGCAGCTCCGGGAAGTTGCCGCTGTCGTACGTGAGCGGGCTGCCGTCCCGGAACGTGAGCCCGACCCGGTACGGGAACTCGTCGGCCTGCACGAGGTTGCGCCGCCGGACCTCGGCCGGGTCCAGCCGCAGGTGCTCGGCGACCCGGTCCACCATCCGCTCCATCGCCACGACCGCCTGCGGCCGGCCGGCCCCGCGCACCGAGCTGGTCGGGACCATGTTCGTGTAGCAGGCGTACAGCTCGCTGTGGATGAACGGGATCTTGTACTGGCCGGGCAGCGTGGACAGCGTGATCATCGGCACCTGCAGGCCCGCGCAGTACGCGCCCTGGTCGTGCTCGAAGACGTTCTTGACCGCGAGGATCGTGCCGTCGTCGTCGAAGCCGATCTCGATGGCGTGGGTCTGGGCCCGCTCCATCATCGTGGCCATGAAGTTCTCCCGGCGGTCCTCGACCCACTTCACCGGGTGCTCCAGCAGCCGGGACAGGTACGGGATCACCGCCTCCTCGCCGTAGAACTGGGCCTTGGGCCCGAACCCGCCACCGACGTCGGCCGGCGCGACCACCCGGACCTCGTCCTCGGTGACGTCGTAGAGGTAGGCGAGCATGTTGCGGACGTAGTGCGGGGACTGGGTGGTGTCCCAGACCGTGAGCTGGCCGGTGGCCGTGTCGTAGCGGGCGGCGACCGCGCGGGTCTCCATCGAGTGCCCGCCGCCGCGACGGATCACGAACGTCTCCGACAGCCGGTGCGGCGCGGCCGCCAGCGCGGCCTCGACGTCGCCGGTGCGCTGCACGACGTGCACGGCGATGTTGTCGCTCGCGCCGTCGTGGACCAGCGGCGCGCCCTCGGCCCGGGCCGCGGCGGTCGAGGCCACCGCGGGCAGTTCCTCGTAGTCGACCTCGATGAGGTCGAGGGCGTCCTCGGCGACGTAGCGGGAGACGGCGACGACGACCGCGATCGGTTCGCCGGCGAAGTGCACCCGCTCCGGCGGCAGCGCGTACCGGGGGACGTCGGCCAGCTGCGGGTGGGTCACCTTGGGCGGGATCGGCTTGGCGATCGGGCCGAGGTCGGCGCCGCTCCAGACGCCGATCACGCCGGTCAGCGCGGCTGCGGCCTTGGTCTCGATCCGGGTGATCCGGGCGGCCGCGTGCGGGCTGCGCAGGAACGCGGCCTCGTAGGCGCCGGGCAGGTCCAGGTCGTCGAGGTAGCGCCCGGCGCCGGTGAGCAGCCGGTGGTCCTCCCGGCGCCGGACCGAGGCGCCGATCATCGCGCTACTCACCGTCCACTCCGGACACGTCCAGGAGTGCCCTGACCATGCCGGCGTACCCGGTGCAGCGGCAGATGTTGCCGGACAGCACGTCCCGGGCCTCCTCCTCGGTCCGGACCGGACCCGCCCGCAGCGCCTCGGTCGCGCTCATCAGGAAGCCGCTGGTGCAGAATCCACATTGGACGGCGTGCCGGGCGCTGAACGCCTCCTGCAGCGGGTTCAGCTCGCCGTCCGGGGCCAGGCTCTCCACCGTCTCGACCGCGTGGCCCTCGGCCTGGACCGCGAGCATCAGGCAGGACCGGACCGCGGCGCCGTCGAGCAGGACGGTGCAGGCGCCGCAGACGCCGTGCTCGCAGCCGAGGTGGGTGCCGGTCAGCCGCAGCCGGCCGCGCAGGAAGTCGGCCAGCGTCAACCGGCTGTCGACCACCTCCTCGTACGGGCGGCCGTTCACCGTGGTGGCCAGCCGGACCACCTCGCCCGGGGCCGGCTCCTGCTCGGTCATGCGGCGTCCTCCCTGAGGTCGACCCGGTCGACCTGGTCGACCAGGTCGTCGAGGGCCCGGCGGGCCAGCACGCCGACCAGCCGGCGGCGTTGCCCGGCCCCGGCGTGCAGGTCGCCGAGCGGGTCGGTCTCCCGCCGGGCGGCGTCCTCCACGGCCGCGAGCGCCGCGGGTTCCAGCCGGCCGCCGGTCGCGGCGCGCTCGGCGCCGGACAGCCGGACCGGGGTCGCGCCGACGCCGGCCGCGACCAGCCGGCAGCCGGTCACCGTGCCGGTGTCGTCGCGGACCACGACCGCGGCCACCGCGGCCAGCGCGAAGTCGCCGCGCCGGGTCGCGAACTCGCGGAACGCCGTGCCGGTGCCGGCGGCCAGGTCGTCCACCGACACCCCGGTCAGCAGCTCGTCCGGTTCCAGCGCCGAGGTGAGGTGGAACAGGAAGAACTCCGCGGCCGGGACCTCCCGCTCGCCCCGGGCCGAGCGGACGTGCATCCGGGCGCCGAGCGCGGTCATCACGGCCGGCAGCTCGGCGGCCGGGTCGGCGTGGGCCAGGCTGCCGCAGATCGTGCCCCGGTTGCGGATCTGCGGGTGCGCGACGTGGGTCAGCGCGGTGGTCAGCAGCGGCAGGTCGCGGGCGACCTCGGCCGAGCGCTCGACCGTCCGCTGCCGGACCAGGGCCGGGAAGTGCCACCCCGTCGCCGTCCGGCGGGGGCGGTCCAGGTCCGGCAGCCGGTTGATGTCGACGAGGTGCTCGGGCGCGGCCATCCGGAAGTTCATCAGCGGCAGCAGGCTCTGCCCGCCGGCGAGGACCTTGCCGTCCTCGCCGTACCCGGCCAGCAGGGCTACCGCCTCGTCCACTGTGGACGGAGCGTGGTAGGAGAACCGGTTCGGCTTCACGGGGTCACCTGAGCACAGCCGCAGTCGCCCGCGGGCAGCGCCGGCAGGTCGTGGCCGGCCAGGAACGCGCCGACCAGCGCGGCCAGCTCCGGCCGCTCGACCAGCGACAGGTGCCGCAGGCCCGGCAGCGTCAGCGCCCGCCCGTCCTGCACCCCGGCGGCGGCCGCCTCGCCCATCGCCGGCGGGGTCGCGTAGTCCTCCTCGCCCGCGAGCGCGAGCGTCGGCGCGGTCACCGCGGCCAGCCCGGCCCGGGCGTCGAGGCGCCCCAGTGCCCGGCAGGCCTCGGCGTGCGCGGGGGACGCGGTGTCGAGGAAGACGCCGACCACCCGGCGTACCTCGGCCGGGTGGGTGGCCCGGAAGGCCTCGGTGAACCAGCGGTCGACCTGGAACGGCACCTGGTTCGTCCGCGGCGTCGCGAGCACGCCGTCGGCCCGCTCGGACCAGGTCTTCGGCGCCTGCGGGCCGTACCAGGCGGTCGTGTCGGCCAGCACCAGCCGGTCCACCCGGTCCGGGTACGCCGCCGCGAACGTCATCGCGACGCTGCCGCCCATCGACATCCCGACCAGATGCACCCGGGCCAGGTCCAGCCCGTCCAGCAGCGCCAGCACGTCCGCGGCCATCTCGGCGACGTCGAACGGACCGCCGTCCCAGCCGCTGTCGCCGTGCCCGCGGGCATCCGGCGTGATCACCTCGTACGATCCGGCCAGCCGGTCGGCGAAGCCGTCCCAGACCGGCCCGGCCAGCGCCAGCGGGTGCAGCAACATCACCGGATCGCCGTCACCCCGCCGTCCGTACGCGAGAGACCCGACCCGACTGCGGTCTACAGTGGATGGACCTGACGCCGGCTCAGGAGGAGAAACCGGGGCGCCGGCGGACGGCATCGGGTTTCCCGACGGGGGAGCGGGTTCCTCAGGCATGGACGCCCCCGCCCAGCAACGCGGCCACGTTCCCGCCCAGCACCGCCGCCTCGTCCGCTGTGGACAGTCCGGCCGCCGTGACCGTGCCGACCGGCGTGGGATCGCCGATCGGGAAGGGATAGTCGGTGCCGAGCAGCACGTGCCCGGCTCCGACCGTGCCGGTGAGGAACGCGATCGCGGCCGGGCTCATCGCGACCGTGTCGTAGTAGAGGTCGCCCAGGTAGTCCGAGGGCGACTCGCGCTCGATCCGGTGCCCGGACAGCCCGTCGGCCCGGTGCCCGCCGTCCAGCCGCAGGCTCTGGTACGGCAGGAACCCGCCGCCGTGCACGGTCACCAGCCGCAGCCCCGGGTGCCGGTCCAGCACCCCGGCCAGCAGCAGCCGCGCCACCGCGAAACTCGTGTCGACCAGCCGGCAGTAGGTGTTGCCGTACTCCTCGGCGTCCGGCAGCGAGCGGGCCGGCCCGTCCGCCGGCGGATGCAGCAGCGCCGGCACCCCGAGCTGCTCCAGCGCCGACCAGAGCGGCTCCAGCCGCGGGTCGGCGAGGTCCCGGACGTGGTACGGGTTCGTGCTGAGGATGAGCCCGGCCGCCCCGTCCTCGGTGACCGCCGCGGCGAGATCCGCGGCCGCGTCGTCGGGGTCGTCCAGGGCCACCGAGGCGAAGACCCGGTCGCCGGGGCCGGCCTCGGCCAGCAGCCCCCGGGTCAGCCGCCGGGCCCAGGACCGCGCCTCGCCGGCCGGCATCGACGGCGGCGGCTGCACGTCCACCCAGGGCGAGAGGACCTGCGCGTCGATGCCCTGCCGTTCCAGGTACCCGGCCCGGGCCGACGCCTGCGTCATGCCCGGCTTGATCAGCCGCGTGCCGCCGCCGGGCAGCTCCAGCCGCCAGCCGCCGTCCACCCGGGACGCGGCGAAACCGGATGTGCCGTCGAGCGAGGCCAGCAGCGCCTCCGGCACGACGTGGGCGTGGCAGTCCACGACGGGCGTGCGGTCGTCCACGGTGACGTCCTCCCTGGTCGGATTCCCCCACCCGACGGTAGAGAGGCGGGGTCCGGGCGACCAGCGGGACCATCTGATGACTGCCTTCAGGGCAGCTTGGTTCAGCTCACCGCGGCCAGGGGTACGGCCCGGGCCGAGACCGTCGCCGCGATCTCGTGCAGCACGGCCAGCAGCCGCGCCACCGCCGGGTCGGCCGGCCCGTCCGGCCGGGTGACCGCGTCGATGTGCCGGACGAACGCCGGCTGGTGCACCGGCCGGGCCACCACGTCCGGCCGCCGCGCGGTCAGCGAGAGCCGCGGCACCAGCCCGACCCCGATCCCGGCCGCGACCAGCCCCTGCACCGACTCGTAGTCCGGCGTCCGGAACGCGACGTCCGGCTCGAACCCGGCCAGCCGCCCCATGCACTCCAGCGCCTGGTCGTACGGGGCCTTGTGGGCGCGGGCGATCCAGGCCTCGTGGGCGAGGTCGGCCAGCCGCAGCGGCATGGTCTCGGGGCCGGCCAGCGGGTGCCCGGTCGGCAGCAGCACGTAGAGCGGGTCGTCGAGCAGGTGCTCGCGGTGCAGCCGCGGCATCGAGCGGGGCGCGAAGTCGTAGTCCCAGAGCAGCGCGACGTCGACCGAGCCCTCGGTCAGCTGGACCGCGACGTCGTCGGGCTGGGACGGCACGACCACCAGCCGGGTGTCGTCGTGCCGCTCCCGGTAGGCCGAGACGACCAGCGGGATCAGGTGCGCGCCGGCGGTGGAGAACGTGCCCAGCGTGACCGGCTCGGGCCGGTCGCCGAGCCGCCGCAGCTCCCGCTCGATCGCGGACAGCTCGCCCAGCACGGCACCGGCCCGCTCGGCCAGCACCGCGCCGGCCGAGGTGAGCCGGACCCCGCGCGGCAGCCGTTCCAGCAGCGGCGTGCCGACCTCGCGCTCGAGGATCGCCATCTGCTGGGAGACCGCGGACTGGGTGAAGTGCAGCCGGGTGGCGGCCGCGGTCAGCGACCCCTCGGCCGCGACCACGCAGAAGATCGTCAGCCGTCTCGTGTCCAGCACGTGAACCTCCTCAGTTGTCGCGCCGGACCCGGCCGGTCCACCCGGAGCCCTCGATCGCGGTCAGCCCGCGCATCACCAGCGAGGACGTCAGCGCCGCGGCCAGGTCCCCGTCCCGGTCCTCGTACGCGCGCAGCAGCCGCTCGTGGTCGAGCACGGACTTCTGGATCCGGCCCGGCAGCGACAGGCTGATGTGCCGCAGCTGCAGCATCCGCAGCCCCAGGCTGTCCAGGACCCGGCAGAGCGTCCGGTTGCCGGTGATCGCGGCCTCGGTGTTGCGGACCTGGACGTTGGTCCAGAAGTAGCGGTCCACGTCCTCGTCCCGGACCGCGGCCGTCAGCTCCGCCTGCAGCTCGTGCAGCCGGCCCAGGTCGGCCTGGGTCGCGACGTCCACGACCGTCCGGCTGACCATCGCGTACAGGTGGGCGCGGACCCGGTAGAGCTCGCGCACCTCCTGGATGTCGAGCGAGGCGACCCGGGGCCGGCGGCGGGCCGTGATCTCCACGAACCCCTCCCGCTCCAGGGTCAGCAGCGCCTCCCGGACCGGGGTGCGGCTGGTGCCGAAGTGCCGGGACAGCTCGACCGAGTTGAGGTCGTCCCCCGGCAGCAGGCGGCCCTCGATGATGTCGCTGCCGACGGTGACCACGACCTCGTCGACGGTGCTCTCGCCGGTGCGCCCGAGCACCCGCAGCAGTTCCCGCCGGCCGAGCTGGCCGCGGATCCCCGTCTCCAGCGCATACGTCATCGTTCCCTCTCCGGCACGGTTCAGCCCCCCAGCAGGCGCGGCCACTTCGCGGCCACCCGGTCGAGGAGCTCCCGGCTCGCCTCGGCGACGCGGGGGAACTCCTCCAGCCGTTCGAAGGGCCGGCAGGCGTCGATGATGGCACGCGTGTTGTACGGCGGCGCGCCGCGCGGCCGCATCGGGTCGACCCGGCTGCCCCAGGTCCGGCGGAGCACGTCGATGTCCTCGCCGGGCTCGGTCCGGGTGCAGACCGCCCACATGACGTCGTTGAGGCTGCGGGCGTCCACGTCGCCGTCGACCACGATGACGAACTTGTTCATGTACGCGGCCGCGGGCAGCTGCGAGGCCAGCAGCCCGGCCTGCCGGACGTGCCCCGGGTACTGCTGGTGCACCGACACCGCGAGCAGCTGCCGGCCGCCGCCGACCTCGTGCGCCCAGACGCTCTCCAGCCCCGGCAGCCCGGTCGCGACCAGCGCGTCGTGGATCATCGCCGACTTCATCACGCTGCGCATGTAGGAGTAGTCGTGCGGCGGCTTGCCGGGCGGCGCGCCCAGCAGGATCGGGTCGCCGCGGTGGTAGAGCCGCTCGACCGTCATCGTCAGCACCTGCTCGGAACCGCCGCTGTAGTAGCCGGTCCACTCCCCGAACGGTCCCTCGTCGGCCTTCTGGTCCGGGTAGAGCCAGCCTTCGATGGCGATCTCCGCGGTGGCCGGGATCGGCAGCCCGGTCAGCTCGCCCGCCACCACCTCCAGCGGCCGCCCCATGACCGCGCCGGCATAGTCCAGTTCGGACACTCCGCGCGGCACCTCGGTCCCGGCCACGATGAGCAGCAGCGGGTCCTGGCCCAGCGTGGCCACCACCGGTGCCCGGCCCTCCTTGGCGAACCACTTCCGGACGTGCATCGCGCCGTGCTTGCCGGCCTCGATGTTCACGCTCGCGGCCCGGCCGCCGTCCTGCACCTGGATCCGGTACGCCCCCGCGTTGACGTCCGCGGGGTCGTCCGGGTCGGTGGTGATCACCGCGCAACCGGTGCCGATGTAGCGTCCGCCGTCGCCCTCGTGCCAGCGCGGCACCGGGAAGGCCAGCAGGTCCACGTCGGTGCCGCGGACGACGTGCTCGGTGACCGGGCCGGCGGAGACCGTCCGGGCCGGGAACCGCGGGGAACCCTCGATCCAGGCCGCCGGCCGGCTGCGCAGCGCCTGCACCAGCGACCGGTCGTCGAGGTCGTCGCCGAGCCGCAGCGTCAGTCCGAGCCGCCGGGCCGTGCTGAGGCTGCCGGTGAGCACCCGCGCCCCGGCCGGGTAGCCGGTGATCCGGTCGAACAGCAGCGCCCGCGGCGAGGGCTGCTTGTAGTTCAGCTCGGACAGCGCGCCGATCTCCAGGTCCCAGTCGGCCGACTCGACGCTGCGTAGCTCGCCCAGCCCGTCGACGGCCTCCAGCCAGCTGCGCAGGTCGACGATGTCCTCGAGGGAGACGCCCATGCCGTCAGTCCCTGTAGAGCGAGTCGATGTAGCCCTGCTTCTGCAGCGCGTCGACGTAGCTGTTGTCGACGTACTGGTCGGCGTTCGCGGGCGGGTCGAGGCCCTTGTCCTGGGCCGCGGCCTGGAACGCCTTGGTCAGCAGCCCTGGGTCGACGGTCGGCGTCCTGGCCCAGAGCGGGTTGAAGAAGTCGTAGGAGTACTTCGCCAGCGTCGGGTCGTCGTTCCCGCTGTGCTTGATGATGCTGGCGATCGCGGTCTTCTCGTCGTTGTGCAGGATCGACAGGCACTCCACTTCGGACTTCACGAACGCGGCCACGGCCTTGGAGTTCGTCGTGTCGTAGTCCGCCTTGACCGTGTACGCGTTGGCCGCGGCCGGGAACCGGGTGAAGTCCATGATCTTCTTGAAGCCCTTGGCCCGGGTCTGCGTCCCGGTCGGCGGCTGGGTCACGATCGCGTCCACCGCGCCCTTCTCCAGCGCGGTCACCTCGGCCGGCGTGCTCTTCAGGAACGTCTTCTTGATGTCCTTGTCGGTCAGCCCCTGCTCGGCCAGCCAGGCGTCGATCGACGCATCGCCGAGCGAACCGGGCGAGCTGAGCCCGATCTTCTTGCCCTTGAGATCGGCCGCGCTCGAGGTCAGCGTCGACTTGCCCCACATCTCCACGTAGTAGTGCGGGATCGGCAGCGCGACGTACTTCAGCGGCACCCCGTTCAGCGCCCCGGCCGCGGTCGACTGGGCCACCCCGACGCCGATCTGCACGCTGTTGCTGGCCAGCGCCGCGAACAGCTGGGAGCTGCTGTTGAGCAGCGTGAGCTTGACGGTGAGCCCGTTCTTGGCGAAGACGCCCTGGTCCTGGCAGACGTAGAGATCGTCGTACGCGGCGCCGATGGCGGTGTAGCCGATCGTCATCGACATCGAGCCGGCGGCGGCGCCGCCGCCGGACGCGGCGGGCTTGCCGCAGGCGGCCAGCAGCAGCGCGGCGGCGGAGACAGCCGCGATCAGCAGCGGTCGGGTACGGGTGCGCATGGGGATTCCTCCGGCGGGGGAGAGGGCTCAGACGGAGCTGGACCAGAAGGTGAAGCGGTGCTCGACCCAGGCGACGCCGCGGGTCAGCGCGACCGCGAGCACGGCGATGACGACGATCGCGGCCATCGCGTCGTCCATCTGGAAGTCGGAGGTCTCCTTCTGCACGACGTAGCCGAGACCCTCGTTGCCCATGAACAGCTCGGCCACGATGGCGCCGACGAGCGCGCGGCCGACGGCCTGCCGGACCCCGGCCAGGATGTACGGCAGCGTCGCCGGGAAGGCGACCGAGCGCAGGGTCAGCCCGCGGGAGGCGCAGAAGACCCGGGCCACCTGCAGGTAGTTCTGCTCGACGTTGCGGGCGCCGGCGACGACGTTGATGAGCAGCGGGAAGATCGCGCTCCAGACCACGATGACGATGCGGGCCTGACCGCCGATGCCGAACCAGAAGATGATGATCGGCAGGAAGACCACGAACGGCACCGAGTACATGATGCTGACGATCGGCTCGGTCAGGCCGTAGAGCAGCCGGCTGCGTCCGATCAGCAGGCCGATCGGGATGCCGGCGGCCAGCGAGATCAGCATGCCGACGAACACCGACTGCAGCGTGGACAGCAGCGGCGGCCAGAGGTTGCCCGAGCGCTGCAGGTCGCCGAGCGCCCTGATCGCCCCGATCGGGGAGCTGGAGAACGTCGGGTCGACCCAGCCGGCCCAGGTCGAGACCTGCCAGGCGCCGAGCACGACGACCAGGCCGATCAGGCCGAGGACGCCGGTGCCGGGCAGCCGCCGGCGGCGCGGGCCGGGGACGGTCGCCGGTGCCGCGGTCGTGCTAGCCGGCGAGACGTGCGTGGTCGTCATCGGACCGGGCCTCCGTTCGGGCGTTCCGGGCGGGCTGGGACTGGTGCATGACCAGGTCGGTGACGTAGTCGCTGAGCGCGAGGAACTCGGCCGACCGCTTCACCTGCGGGCTGCGCGGCCGGGGCAGGTCGACCGGCACGATCTCCAGCACGTGGGCCGGACCGGCCGAGAGCACCACGACCCGGTCGGCCAGGAACACCGCCTCGGGCACGTCGTGGGTGATGAACACGGCCGTCTTGCCGCCCTCGACGCCGTCGGCCTGCCAGACCCGGACCAGCTCCGCCTGCATGACCTCGCGGGTCTGCGCGTCCAGGGCCGCGAACGGCTCGTCCAGCAGCAGCAGCTCCGGGTCGGTGGCCAGCGCCCGGGCCAGGTTGACCCGCTGGCTCATGCCGCCGGAGAGCTCCCGCGGGTAGCGGTCGCCGTAGCCGCCCAGGCCCACCAGCTCGACCAGCTCCTCGACCCGGCGGTGGCCGGCCGCGTCGATCCGGCCGTGCGCCCGCAGGCCGAACTCGATGTTGCCGACGACGGTGCGCCAGGGGAACAGCGACGCCTGCTGGAAGACCAGCGACCGTTCCCGGCCCGGGCCGCTGATCTGCTTCCCGTCCAGGCTGAGCTCGCCCGACTCGACCGGCAGCAGGCCGGCGATCGCGGAGAGCATGGTCGTCTTGCCGCAGCCGCTCGGTCCGACCACCGCGACGAACTCGTTCGCCGCGACGTCGAAGGTCAGACCATCGACCGCGAGTGAGAACGTGCCGCGACGACCCGACCGGTGGCCGATCCTCAGGTCCCGTACGCGGAGCTTGGGCACTCCTGCTGCCATCGTTCCTGCCTCCCGGATGTCGGGGCGGATGCAGCTCGCGTCGACCAACTGTCGACACTTGGAGTCAAGCAGGCTTCCCGGCCAGGTGTCCAGAGCGTGACGGGCGGGGATTGAGAATGTTTCGATGACGCGGAGTGTCCACAGTTACCGAGAGGTCTACGCCTGCTGCTATCCGTCCACTCCGATCGGGCGCCATCGCGACGCTGCGTCAGGTGATGGCCAAGCGTCGACACTTGGCCATCGGGTGCGCTGATCCGGGGCCGCAGGCGGCATCATGATCCCCGGAGGCAGGGGAGGGGTGCGGGTGCAGTACGAGATCGTCGCCGAGACGTACCGGGATCTGGAGGCGGCCACCGGCCGGCTCGCGTTGATCGACCGGCTGTCCGGACTGATCGAGGTGACGCCGGAGGACCTGCTGGCCCGGATCTGCTATCTGTGCCAGGGGATGATCGCGCCGCAGTTCGCCGGCGTCGACCTCGGGCTGGCCGAGAAGCTCGCGGTCCGCGCGGTCGCCACCGCCGCCGGGGTCGAACCGGCCGCGGTCAGCACGGCCGTCCGGGAGACCGGCGACCTCGGCGAGGCGGCCCAGCAGCTGCTGCCCGAGCGGACGGCGAGCCTCGGGGTGGCCGAGGTGGTCGGCACCCTGCACGAGATCGCCGCGGCCGAGGGCGCCGGTTCGCAGGGCCGCAAGCTCGACCTGCTGGCCGGGATGCTCGGCCGGGCCACCCCGCTGGAGGCGCGTTACCTGCTGCGGCTGGTCACCGGCAACCTGCGGCTGGGCATCGGCACGCCGACGATCCTGGACGCGCTGGTCCGGGTGCACGCCGGCGGCAAGACCGACAAACCGGTGCTGGAGCGGGCCTACAACATCTGCTGCGACCTGGGCCTGGTCGCCGAGACCCTGGTCCGCGGCGGGATGGCGGCGGTCGAGGAGATGAAGGTCCGGCCGGGCAACCCGGTCCGGGTGATGCTGGCCCAGCGGCTCTCCGACGCCGAGGAGATCCTGGCCAAGCTCGGCGGCGAGTGCGCGGCCGAGTACAAGTACGACGGGATCCGGATCCAGGCCCACCGCACCGCCGACGGGCACGTCGAGCTGTTCACCCGCGGGCTGGAACGCATCGGCAACCAGTTCCCCGACCTGGTCGAGGCGCTGGCGGCCGGGATCGGGCCGAGGGAGGCGATCCTCGAGGGCGAGGCGGTCGCGTACGACCCGGCCGCGGCCGAAATGCACCCGTTCCAGGAGGTCATGTTCCGCCGCCGCAAGCACGGCATCTCCGAGGCGGTCCGGGACGCGCCGGTCAGCCTGTTCTGCTTCGACCTGCTCTACGCCGACGGCGAGGACCTGACCCGGCTGCCGTACCGGCAGCGCCGGCAGCGGCTGGCCGCGGCGGTCACCCTGTCCGACCGGCTGCACCTGACCACCGCGATCGAGGTGAGCACGCCGGCGGCGCTGGACGCCGCCTTCGAGCAGGCGATCGCCGACGGCTGCGAGGGGTTGATGTGCAAGTCGGTCAGCCCGGACGCCGGCTACCGGGCCGGGGCCCGCGGCTGGACCTGGATCAAGCTCAAGCGGGACTACCGCTCCGAGCTCTCCGACACCGTCGACCTCGCCATCGTCGGGGCCTTCGCCGGCCGGGGGCGGCGGCGCGGCGTCTACGGGGCGCTGCTGCTGGCCGCGTACGACGCCGAGGCGGACGTCTACCGCACGGTCGGCAAGTGCGGCACCGGCTTCTCCGACGCCGAGCTGGCGGCGCTGCCGGAGCGGCTGGCGCCCTACCGCAGTGAGCACAAGCCGGCCGTGGTCGACGCCCGGCAGCCGGCCGACGTCTGGTTCGAACCGGCGCTGGTGGTGGAGATCCTCAGCGCCGAGCTGACCCTCTCGCCCAACCACACGGCCGGCTGGGGCGTGCTGAAGCAGGACGCCGGGCTCGCGATGCGCTTCCCCCGCTTCACCGGCCGGTGGCGCGAGGACAAGACCGCGCAGGACGCGACCACCACCACTGAGCTGGTCGATCTGTTCCTGGGCGCGCGCCGCAAGGCCTGAACGGGGCGCGCGTCACAGGTTGCAGCCGGGTAGCAAACATCCGATTCGGTGGACGACGTTTCGCAGCCGTGCCTATTGTCTAGTGAATCGATCGGCATAGACGGCCATCATGGCCAGGGGGCTCATTCATGATCACTATCCGTTCGCGTCGCGGCCGTACGGTCGCGTTGCTGGCCCTGACGACCGCTGCCGGCCTCGGCCTGAGCGCCTGCGGGTCGAGCTCGTCCGGCGGCGGCAGCAGCGAGAGCAAGTCGGTCAACCTCGTCGCCTACTCGGTGCCGAAGCCGGCGTACGACGCGCTGGCCACCGCGTTCGCCAAGACCAGCCAGGGCTCGGGGGTCAAGGTCAACTCCTCGTACGGGGCCAGCGGCACCCAGGCCACCGCGGTCACCAACGGCCAGAAGGCCGACGTGGTGAACTTCTCGGTCGGCTCGGACCTGACGAAGCTGGTGCCGGGCAAGGTCGCCGAGGGCTGGAACACCGGCCCGACCAAGGGGATCGTCTCCGACTCCGTGGTCGTCATCGTGACCCGGCCCGGCAACCCCAAGGGCATCAAGGGCTGGGACGACCTGATCAAGCCGGGCGTGCAGATCGTCACCCCGGACCCGGCGTCCTCGGGGTCGGCGAAGTGGAACATCCTCGCCGCCTACACCCACGTCCTGAAGGACGGCGGCACCGAGGACCAGGCCAATGCGTACCTGACCTCGTACTACAAGAACATCGTGAGCAAGCCGAGCAGCGGCTCGCTGGCCACCTCGACGTTCCTCAACGGCACCGGTGACGTCCTGATCTCCTACGAGTCGGAGGCGATCGGCGGGAAGCAGAAGGGCGACAAGTTCGACTACATCGTGCCCGCGGAGTCGTTCCTCATCGAGACCCCGGCCGCGGTGACCTCGAACGCGTCCCAGGCCGGGAAGGACTTCCTGGCCTACGCCGAGAGCGACGCCGGCCAGAAGATCTTCGCCAGCAAGGGTTTCCGGCCCGCGCTGCAGGGCGTCGACCCCGGCACCGTCGAGGGCGCCAACGACCCGTCCAACCCGTACCCGGCCGTGGCCAAGCTGACCACGATCGCCGACCTCGGGGGCTGGACCACGGTCAACAAGAAGTACTTCGACAAGGAAGACGGCATCGTGACGAAGATCGCGAGCAGCGTCGGGTGACCACCACCGACCTGACCGCCCCGGTCGCCGCCGCCCCGCGCGGTGGCAGCGGCCGGCGGCGGCGCGCGGAGGAGGCCGGCTCGACGTTCCGGTTCACCCCGCTGACGGGGGTCGGGCTGGGCTCGGCGGTGCTCTGGATGAGCCTGCTGGTGCTGCTGCCGCTGGCCGCGGTCGTGCTGAAGTCCACCGACGCCGGCTGGAGCGGCTTCTGGGACTCGATCACCGGGAAGCAGGCGGCCGGCGCGCTGCGCTTCACCGTCGGCAGCTCGCTGCTGGTCTGCGCGATCAACGCGGTGATGGGCACGCTGATCGCCTGGGTGCTGGTCCGGGACGACTTCCCGGGCAAGCGGCTGGTCGAGAACATCATCGACGTGCCGTTCGCGCTGCCGACGATCGTGGCCGGCCTGGTGATGAACACCCTCTACGGCACCGACTCCCCGGTCGGCATCGTGCTCTACGGCAAGCGGGCCGGGATCGTCATCGCGCTGCTGTTCGTCACGCTGCCGTTCGTGGTCCGGACCGTACAGCCGGTGCTGATGGCGATGGAGACCGACGTCGAGGAGGCGGCCGCCTCCCTCGGGGCCAGCCCGCTGACCACGTTCCGCCGGATCGTGCTGCCGACGATCCTGCCGGCGATCGCGGCCGGCACCGCGCTGGCCTTCGCCCGGGCCATGGGCGAGTACGGCTCGGTCGTGCTCATCGGCGGCCAGCTGAACAAGACCCAGACCTCGTCGGTCTTCGCGTACAACGCGATCCAGGACGGTGAGCTGGCCGACGCCGCCGCCACCGCGACCGTGCTGCTGGTGGTCGCGATCCTCGTCATCGGCGGGCTGGACCTGCTGCAGCGCTGGGCGGCCCGCCGTGGCTAGCACCGTGGCGACCAAGCAGCGCCCCAGCACCCGGGCGGGGCTGCGTACGGTCGCCGTGCTCTACGTGGGCATCCTGGTCGCGGTGCCGCTGGCGCTGATCTTCGCGCGGACGTTCGAGCAGGGCGCCTCGACGTTCTGGGAGGCGATCAGCACGCCGGACGCGGTGCACGCGTTCAGGCTCACCGCCGAGATCGCGCTCATCGCAGTCGTGATCAACACCGTCTTCGGCATCGGGGTGGCGCTGCTGCTGGCCCGCTACCGGTTCCCGGGCCGGCGGCTGTTCAACATCCTGCTCGACATCCCGGTCTCGGTCTCGCCGATCGTGGTCGGGCTGGCGCTGGTGCTGGTCTACGGGCCGACCCAGGGCTGGTTCGGGCCGACGTTGTCCGACGCCGGGCTGCAGATCATCTTCGCCCTGCCCGGCATGGTGCTGGCCACCTGCTTCGTCTCGCTGCCGCTGGTGGTGCGGGAGCTGGTGCCGGTGCTGGAGGAGGAGGGGCTGGACCAGGAGATCGCGGCCCGGTCCCTCGGCGCCAACGGCTGGCAGCGGTTCGTCCGGATCACACTGCCGACCGTCCGCTGGGCCCTCGCGTACGGCGTGGTGCTCAGCCTGGCCCGCGCCATCGGTGAGTTCGGCGCGGTCCGGGTCGTGTCCGGCGACGTCATCGGCCAGACCCAGACCGGCACGCTGCGGGTCGCGGACCTGGCCGAGCAGGGAGAACCCGGGTCGTACCAGGTGGCGCTGGTGCTCGTGCTGTTCGCCGTGGTCTGCATCGTGGGCATCTCGTTGCTCCGTCCCAGGGAGAAGAAGAGCTGATGGGTATCGAAGCGCGCGCCATCACCAAGCGGTTCGGCGACTTCGTCGCCCTCGACGACGTCGACGTGTCGGTGCCGTCGGGCGAGCTGACCGCCCTGCTGGGCCCGAGCGGCGGCGGCAAGTCCACGCTGCTGCGGATCATCGGCGGGCTGGAGGAGCCGGACACCGGCTCGGTCGACATCGACGGGGTCGATGCGACCCGGGTGCCGGCTCAGCGGCGCAACGTCGGGTTCGTCTTCCAGCACTACGCGGCGTTCAAGCACCTCTCGGTCTACCGGAACGTCGCCTTCGGGCTGGAGATCCGGCGGCGGCCGAAGGACGAGATCCGGCGCCGGGTGCACGAGCTGCTGGAGCTGGTGCACCTGGAGCAGTTCGCCGACCGGCTGCCCTCGCAGCTGTCCGGCGGGCAGCGGCAGCGGATGGCGCTGGCCCGGGCGCTGGCGACCGAGCCGAAGGTGCTGCTGCTGGACGAGCCGTTCGGGGCGCTGGACGCGCAGGTCCGCAAGGAGCTGCGGGACTGGCTGCGCCGGCTGCACGACGAGATGCACGTGACGACCCTGTTCGTCACCCACGACCAGGAGGAGGCGCTGGAGGTCTCCGACCGGCTCGTGGTCATCAACCAGGGCCGGATCGAGCAGGTCGGCTCGCCCACCGACCTGTACGACAAGCCCGCGAACGACTTCGTCATGAGCTTCCTCGGGCCGGTGACCCGGCTGGAGGGCCGGCTGGTCCGCCCGCACGACATCGAGGTGTTCAGCGAGCCCGTCGGCGGTTCCGTCCAGGCTTCGGTGACGCGCCTGCAACGGATCGGGTTCGAGGTCCGGGCCGAGCTGGAGGCCGGGACCAGCAAGCCCTGGGTGCAGCTGACCCGCGGCCAGGCCGACGGGCTGCGGCTCAACGCCGGCTCGACGGTGTGGCTGCGCGCGGCGGAGGGCGCGTCCACGCTGGCCGCGCCGGCGGGCGAGCACGCTCCGGTCCCGGTCCCGGCGGCCTGATCCCGGCTCGGGGCATCCTCCGGGCGCCCTGGCGGTCCCCTCCCGCCGGGTGCCCACGCCCTCGGCCGGACGCGGCCGGGGTGAGCGCCGTGGGCCGGTCGGGGTGGGGTGGGGCGGCGTTCCCGGTCGCCGCTCCGCCCGCCCCGGCCGGCCCACGGTAACGTCGGGCGGGTGACAGACTATGGGGATATCGCCGCATTCGTTGGCCTGCCGCGCCTGACCGGTCTGACGCTCAGCCCCGACGGCGTCCGGCTCGTCGGCACCGTCCAGCAGCCCGACGCCAAGGACGCCCGGTACGTCTCCGCACTCTGGGAGATCCCCCTGGGCGACGGCGACCCGGCTCGCCTGACCCGGTCGGAGAAGGGCGAGTCGGCGCCGGCGTTCCGGCCCGACGGCTCGCTGGTGTTCACCTCGGCCCGCCCGGTCCCCGACGGCGAGGCCGACGAGGCCGCGCTCTGGGTGCTGCCGCCGGCCGGCGAGCCCCGGGTGCTGGCCCGGGCGGCCGGCGGCCTGTCCGGACCGGTCGTCGCGGCCGAGGCCGGCACCGTCCTCGTCACCGGCAGCCGGCTGGTCGGGTCGGGCCCGGACGACGACGCCGAGCGGCGCAAGACCCGCCAGGACCGCAGGATCAGCGGGATCCTGCACACCGGCATGCCGATCCGCTTCTGGGATCACGAGCTCGGCGCCGAGTCGCCGCGGCTGCTGGTCGCGGACGCCGGGGGCGAGCTGCGCGACCTCGCCCCGGACGCCGCCTTCGGGCTGGTCAACGCCGACTGGTCGGTCACCGCGGACGCGGTCACGGTCGCGACGACCTGGCACACCCGCGGTCCCCGGGGCGCGTTCCGGTCCTCCGTGGTGCTGATCGACGTGGCCACCGGCGAGCGCAGCACGCTGGCCGAGGACGCGGACCGGGAGCACGACGGCCCCCGGATCGCGCCGGACGGCTCCCTGGTCGCGATGAACACCCGTACGGACGGGTCGTACGAGACCCCGTCGGTGTGGGGCCTGCGGATCGTGCCGGCCAAGGGCGGGTCGGCCGTCCCGGTCGAGCTCGGCGACCTCGACCCGGCCGAGTATGTCTGGGCGCCGGACTCCCGGATCCTCTACGTCGCCGGCGACCTGCACGGCTCCGGCGCGGTCGTGGCCGTCGACCCGGCCACCGGCTCGGTGCTGCGGCGGCTGGCGGGCGACGGCGTGTTCAGCAGCCTCTGCCCGTCGCCCGACGGCCGGTACGTCTACGCGCTGCGCTCCGCGATCGACGCCGCCCCGGCTCCCGTCCGGCTCGACACCGCGGCCGCGGACCAGACGCCGGTGGACCTGCCGACCCCGGCCCCGATGCCCGCGCTGCCGGGCCGGGTCGAGGCGGTCCGGGCCGCGGTCGGCGGCGCCACCGTCCGGGGCTGGCTGGCCACCCCGGCCGACGCCGACGGCCCCACCCCGCTGATGGTCTGGATCCACGGCGGCCCGTTCTCGTCCTGGAACTCCTGGAGCTGGCGCTGGAACGCGTGGGTCGCGGTGGCCCAGGGCTGGTCCGTGCTCATGCCGGACCCGGCGCTGTCCACCGGCTACGGCCCGGACTGGATCGCCCGGGCCTGGCCGCACCGGGCCGCCCCGGTCTGGGCCGATCTGGAGGGCCTGCTCGACGCCGTGGTCGCCCGCCCGGACATCGACGAGACCCGGACGGCCTGCCTCGGGGCCTCGTTCGGCGGCTACATGACGAACTGGATCGCCGGTCACACCGACCGGTTCGGCGCGATCGTGACCCACTCCGGCACCTGGGCCCTGGACCAGAAGAACGACACCGCCGACGTGGCCCAGCACTGGGACACCATGTTCGGCCGCCCCGAGGCGCACCCGGACTGGTACGCGGAGAACTCCCCGCACCGCAACGCCGACCGCATCCGTACACCGCTGCTGGTCATCCACGGCAACCGCGACTACCGGGTGCCGGTGAGCGAGGCGCTGCGGCTGTGGTGGGACCTGGTCGGCCGCTGGGAGGGCGACCCGGCCGAGCTGCCGCATCGTTTCCTCAACTTCCCGACCGAGAACCACTGGATCCTGTCGCCCGCCAACGCCGAGATCTGGTACGACGCGATCCTCGGCTTCTGCGCCGAGCACGTGCTCGGCCGGCCCTGGAGGCCCTCCGCCCTGCTGTGACTGGGATCTCGGCTTCCGTGAACGCTGGGCGAACTCTCCCGCGAGGGACTGTCTGAGCGTCGTTCTGCCGGTCAATCTGACGGTGTGACGGGTGCTTCGGTAGTTCTCGCGCTGGTCGTGATCACCGCGTTGGGGTTCGACTTCACCAACGGGTTCCACGACACGGCGAACGCGATGGCCACGTCCATCGCCACCGGTGCCCTGCGGCCCAAGGTCGCGGTGGCATTGTCCGGGATCCTCAACCTCGTCGGCGCGTTCCTGTCCGTGGAGGTCGCCCTCACGGTCACGAACGCCGTGGTGAAGATCCAGAACAAGGACGGCACGCCCAAGGCGTCCCTGATCGGCGACGGCGGTGAGGCCCTGCTCATCATCGTGCTGGCCGGCCTCATCGGCGCGATCGTCTGGAACCTGCTGACCTGGCTGCTGGGGCTGCCGTCGAGCTCGTCGCACGCGCTGTTCGGCGGGCTGATCGGCGCGGCGATCGCCGGCCTCGGCTGGGGCGGGGTGAACTGGAACGGCGACGGCTCCAAGCTGGACGGCGTCGTCGGCAAGGTGGTCCTGCCCGCGCTGCTGTCACCGATCGTGGCCGGGGTCGTCGCCGCCGTCGGCACCTGGTTGATCTACCGGGTGGTCACGGGGGTGGCGGCCAGGTTCACCGACAACGGCTTCCGCTGGGGCCAGATCGGCTCGGCCTCGCTGGTCTCCCTCGCCCACGGGACGAACGACGCGCAGAAGACGATGGGCGTGATCACGCTGGCGCTGATCGGCTCCGGGCACTGGAGCCACACCGACAGCATCCCGTTCTGGGTGAAGCTGTGCTGCGCCCTGGCGATCGCGTCCGGGACGTACATCGGCGGCTGGCGGATCATCCGTACGCTCGGCAAGGGGCTGGTCGAGATCACGCCGCCGCAGGGGATGGCCGCGGAGAGCGCGTCCGCGGTCGTCATCCTCGCCTCCAGCCAGCTCGGCTTCGCGCTGTCCACCACCCACGTGGCCACCGGCTCGATCCTCGGCACCGGTATCGGCAAGCGGGGCGCGGTGGTCCGCTGGCGGGTGGCCGGCCGGATGGTCGCGGCCTGGCTGATCACGCTGCCGTGCTCGGCGATCGTCGGCGCGGTGATGTGGTACCTGGCGCACGCGCTCGGCGGCGCCGCCGGCGGCATCGTCATCTTCCTCGTGCTGCTGGCCGCCGCGGCCGGGTTCTACCTGCGCTCCCGGGCCACCCCGGTGCACGCGGGCAACGTCAACGACGAGTGGGAGGGCGCCGCGGAGACGGCCGCCCGGACCCCCGCGAACGCCTGAGCCGGGAGGGCGACGCAGATGCACAACGTGACGCTGGCCTTCGAGGCCATCTGGAAGGTTCTTCTCATCGGGCTGATCCTCGGCGCCGGGCTGCCGACCCTGTTCGCGGCGGGCGTCCGCTTCATGGCCTGGGGCGAGGGCGGCGAGGCCGAGGTGCACACCGCCGGCACCGCGGTCGCGGTCGCGCACCCGGTCGGGCGCCTGCTGGCCGGCCTGTGCTTCCTGATCGTGTTGCTCGGGGTCGCCCTGGGCATCCTCTACATCGTGGTCACCGGCCTCGGCGATCACCTGCACTTCACCCACGTCTACCCGACGATCTCGAGCAAGTAGGGAGCGCGACGTGACCGAACCGACTGCTGCCAACTTCCTCACCCGGGCCGTGGAGTGGCTGCGCGCGGGCTACCCGGCCGGGGTGCCGAAGCAGGACTACGTGGTGCTGCTCGGGCTGCTGCGGCGCAAGCTCACCGACCTCGAGGTGCACCAGATCTCCGCCGAGCTGGCCGGGCTGGCCCAGCAGGGCGAGGAGATCACCACCGCGGACGTGGAGAAGCTCATCAACGACGCGACCCTGGACCAGGCCGCGCCGGCGGACGTGGCCCGGGTCTCGGCCCGCCTCGCCGCCGGCGGCTGGCCGCTGGCCGACGCCCCGGCCTGACCCGGATCAGCGCGGCCGCAGGCCCAGGAGGGCGGCGAGCGGGAAGACGCTGCGCGGGGCGTACGTGGTCCGCCACAGTCCACCGTGGACGGCCGTGTACGCCTCGTCCTGCCAGGGGTGCGCGTGCACCGGCGGCGTGGTGTTCAGGTCGTGCACGAGCAGGGCCGCGAGCAGCGTGCTGGACGTGGCCGGCTCGAAGACCTCGACGCCGAAGTGGTGCGCGCCGGTGAACGCCGCCTTCAGCGTCCGCCGCGAGACCACCGACCGGGTCCGGGTCGACGGCGCGACGTGGAAGGACACCGTCGCGCCGGCCGCCCGGGCGACGGTCGCGCGCCAGCGCTGGACCCGCTTGGCCAGCGCGTAGTTCGGGCCCTGCTGCGGGATCAGGCTGTCGTTGATCCCCGGGTCCGTGCCGGGCTCGTACGGGCGGTGGAACAGGGGAGTGACGGCGCCCAGCCGCCGGGCCGCGGACCGCTCGTACGCGGTCGTGGCCGCGGTGACCGCGGCGCCCGGCACCGCGAACACGTCCGTCGGCGTGGCCAGGTACGCCAGGGCCAGGTCCGCGCGCTGCTGCCGGACCCGGCGGCCGAGCACGTCGGCGGCGGCGGACAGCCGCAGGTGCAGGCTGCCGTCGGCGTACGCGTAGGTGCCGAGGACGAGGCGGCCGGGCAGGCCGGTCAGCCAGTCCGCGATCGCCGGCACCTCGGTGAGCAGGTCGGCCCCGGTCTGCCCGCCGGTCCGTCCGCCGGTGCCGGCGGCGTCGCCGTCGGTGGGCAGCAGCAGGCGGCCGGCCGAGCCCGCCGCGGCCGCCCGCAGCCGGTCCTGCAGGGCCGGACGGGGCAGGTCGACCGCGGCCACGGTCGCGCCCCAGCGCAGCAGCGGCGCCACCGGCGCCATCTCCGCGCCGGCCCCGAGCGCGGCCACCGTGACCCCGTCCAGCCGCAGCCACTCCGGGTGGGCGAGCACGGCGTCGATCGGCCCCGCCAGTGAGGGCTCGGCGATGCCGCCGGCGATCCAGCTCTCGACCCGGCGCCGGATGCCGTCCCCGCGCAGCAACTCGCCCCGGTACGGCAGGACGAGCTCGGCCTCCCGCTCGCCGCTGCCGCGGACCTCCTCGGTGCCGGGCTTGCGGGTGGCCGGCTCGGCCAGCGCCGCCGTCAGCGGGGCCTCGTCGCCGCCGGTCAGCCCGATCCGCATCCGGTGGTCCAGCTCGTCCAGCCCGGCGCCGGCGAGGTGGACCCAGTCCTCGGGCGAGCGCAGCCCGGCCTCGACAAGCCGCCGGAAGTGCGCGGGGTAGTCCTTGCGCCAGTCCTCGGCTCCCTCGACCGCCCGGGCGCCGTCCGGGTCCACCGGCCGCAGCGCGGCCGCCAGCACGGCCCGCCCGGCCGCGGTCGTGCTCCGCCGCCCGTCGGCCCCCGCGGCGACCACCACACCCGCCCGTTCCGTCATGCCCTGCTTGTACTCATCCCCGGGCCCGTCCGCCAGTCCCGGCCCGCGATCGGGGTCACGGCGAGTCCGTGGACACGCAGGACGAACCCGGCGTTCTGCGGGCCGGTCACCTGGCGGGTGCAGGGATCGGAGATCCGCCCGTACCGGGACGAGCCCCGGATCCCCGTACGTCGCGGGGTCGGCACGAACAGCGGGAACACCACGGCGTCACCGGTCACGTGGGCCCCGAATTCCTCGTACCTGCCGCAGGAGGTCGGCGGCGGGGATCTGGACCCGGCGGATGGCGGCTTTGCCAAATAGGATGTGTACATCCTGATGGGGTGTGACGAACATGAACGGCATGGAATCGAACGAGAGTGCGACGGACCGGCGCGGGCCCACGAGGCGAACCGTGCTGGTGTCCGGGGCGGCCGCGGCACTGGGGCTGCCGCTGCTGCGGGCTCCGCAGGCGGTCGCGGCGGGCGGCGTCCCCGCCGACGGGCCGGGCGACGCGCTGCGGCGCGCGGACGGGCCGGGTGGCCCGCTGCGGCCGCAGCAGCCCGACCGGGAGCTCAAGGCGCTGCTGCGGGAGATGGACCCGGCCCGGATCGAGGCGTCGATCGCGCGACTGGTCGCGTTCGGCACCCGCAACACGCTGTCCAGCCAGGACGACCCGGTCCGCGGCATCGGCGCGGCCCGGGACTGGATCTTCGCCGAGATGCAGCGCTCGGCCGCCACCTCCCGCGGCCGGATGACCGTGGCGAAGCAGGCGTTCACGCAGACCGCCGGGTTGCCGACGCCGACGGTGATCACCAACGTGGTCACGACGCTGCGCGGCACCGCCACGCCCGAGCGCGTGTACGTGGTGACCGGCCACTACGACTCCCGCATCACCGACGTCTTCGACGCGGTCGGCGACGCTCCCGGCGCCGACGACGACGCGTCCGGGGTGGCCGCGGTGCTGGAGCTGGTCCGGGTGTTCGCGACCCGGCCCACCGAGGCGACGATCATCTTCGCCGCGGTGGCCGCCGAGGAGCAGGGCACGTTCGGCTCGGCCTTCCTGGCGGCCCAGCTCAAGGCCGCGGGCACCGACATCCAGGGCATGGTCAGCAACGACATCATCGGCGCCAGCAGCGCCCACGACGGCACCCGCCCCGATCCCCGTACGGTCCGGCTGTTCGTCGAGGGCGTGCCGACCTCGGAGACCGCGCAGCAGGCGGCGATCCGGCAGGCCGTCGGCGGCGAGGACGACGGGCCGTCGCGGCAGCTGGCCCGGTTCGTGCAGAACGTCGCGCAGAACAGCGACACCGGCATGACGATCCGGATCATCTGGCGCCGGGACCGGTTCCTGCGCGGCAGCGACCACATCCCGTTCCTGCAGCAGGGTTACCCGGCCGGGCGGCTGACCGAGCCGCGGGAGAACTTCGACCACGAGCACCAGGACGTCCGGGTCGAGGACGGGGTGCAGTTCGGCGACCTGATCGAGTTCGTCGACTTCGACTACACGACCCGGGTCGCCCGGGTGAACGCGGCGATGCTCTGGTCGCTGGCCCAGGGCCCGGGCACGCCCAAGGGCGTGATCATCGTCGCGGTCGCGCTGACCAACCAGACCACCGTGCACTGGACCCGCGGCACCGAGCCGGACCTGGCCGGCTACGAGGTGCTCTGGCGGGAGACGACCGCGCCGGACTGGACCCACGTCATCCCGGTCGGCGACGTCAGCTCGGTGACGATCGACCTGGTCAAGGACAACGTGCACTTCGGCGTACGGGCGGTGGACCGGGACGGGCACCGCAGCCCGGTCGCCTACCCGCGACCCGGCTCCTGACCCGGCGGCTCCCGGTCGAATGGGTGGCCCGCCGGTTCCCGCCGGCGGGTCGCCCGGCGCCGGACCACCGGCGCGAGCAGCAGGGCCAGCAGCGCGACCGGCACCACCGTCAGCGGCACCGTACGGCGGATCAGCGCGGCCTCGTCGGCGTGCAGCCGGCCGGTGTCGAAGTACGTCTCGACGATGATCGGCCGGCCGTCGGCGTCCCGGGTGCCGGCGTGCACCTCCAGCCCGTCGCCGAAGTGCCGGTCCAGCACGTTCTCGGACTTCGAGAGGTGCGAGACGGCGGAGTCGACGCCGCCGCGCCGCAGCACCGCCATGTCCTCGGGCTCCAGCGGGAAGCGCTGCCCGATCAGCCGCGGGTCGTCGCAGTAGAGGACGACGCCCAGGGCCGACCAGACCTTCACCCGCTGGATCCGGTCGCCGGCCTTCCGGCTGCGGACCCGGGCGTCCAGCAGGGCCATCGAGGCGGTGTCGCCGTGGTCCAGGCGGTGGTCGACGAGCGGGGCGACCAGCCGGGTGGCGACCCGCTGGCCGCCGTCCTCGGCCTGGTCCAGGGCCCGATGACGGGCGACCTGGAGGCAGATCGCGACGGTGGTCGCTCCGGTCACCAGCAGGACCAGGACCGCGGCCGCCGTGTACCGCAGGAGCGCCATGCGAAGGACCCCGTCTCCCGTACCGGCTGTTCGGGTCAGTATCCCGCATCCGTCCGGCCCTGCACACCGGCCCGGCGGTGTCACCGGGACCGGAGCCGCGGAGCGCCGTCCGTGGGAGCGCCGTCCGTGGGAGCGCCGTCCGTGGGAGCGGCGCCGGCGGGGCGGCGCCTGCGGAAGCGCCCGCCCCGTCGGTCCGGGTCGGAGGCCTGCGCTAGAAGACGAGGGTCCAGCCTTCGCGGTGGGCCTGGTCGCCGGTGTAGGAGACGCCGTCGGCCTTGGTCCCGTCCGGGTCGAGCAGCGTGATCAGCCCGCCGCGGTTGCCGAGCTGTACGCCGTTGGTCACGGTCACCACCGCGGCCCCGCCGGGCGGCAGCGGCCCGTCCCCGGCCGGGCAGGTGTGCTTGAGCTGGTCGGCCAGTGCCCAGCCGGTCAGGTCGACCGGCTGCGGCGAGGCGTTGATCAGCGTCACGGTCTCCCGTTCCGGCGCCGGGCCGACCGGGTTCACCAGCGCGGCCACGATCCGGACGCGCTCCGGGTCGGCCGGGCCGGACGGCCCGGTGCGTCCGGTCGGCAGCGGGTTGCCGGTCCGGTCGTCGGTGTGCCAGGCCTGGCTCTGGAACGCCAGGAAGATCCCCACCCAGCGCTCCTCGGCCGGGCAGTGCAGCAGCAGCGCGCCGTCCTGCCAGACCCCGTTGTCGCGGGCGAACCCGCCGCCGTTGCCCTGGTTCATGTGCACGTCGTGCACGCCGTTGCCCGGACTGAAGCCGAAGACCTTGTCGGCGACGGTCTCCGGGCCCCACCGCTGCCCGTACAGGTAGAGGACGGCGGCGGGGTCGGCGATGGCCCGCAGGACATGGTGGTCGAGCAGGTCGGCCAGGTCGTTGTCGGCGCCGGGCGCGCCGGCCGGGACGCCGCGCATCGCGGCCGGGTCGAGCAGGTTGGCCCGGATGAAGTCGAGCGCACCCGCACCCGGGGCCGACGGCAGCGGCGTCCAGCCCGAGGGCAGCCCGGCCAGGATCGCGGTCACCGGGTGCCGGAAGTCGTCCTCGGCCAGGTAGAGCAGGTCCGGCGGCTGCTGGGCCGACTTGACGTTCACCGCGGCGCGGTAGTGCACTCCGGCGTCGTCGACGAGATGGATCTGATAATGCGGTGAGTCGAGATCGGCCTGCTCGGTCCGGCGCTCGACGGCCCGAGCGGACAGCACCCCGTACGACGCGATCGGCATTCTCAAGACCCCGTGAAGTCGGTACGCCGGCCCGTTCCGGCGACGCACAAACAGAGGCTCCGGCCCGGCCCGCTGATACGCGGACCGGCCGGGGCGAGGAGGAATTCGGTGACCGACCTGACCCGCCCGCTCTGGCTCCGGTACGAGGCCCTGCACGACCTCATCTACTTCAGCCCGCACCCGCGGGAGCAGGCCAAGGCGCTGGGGCTGAAGGGCTACTGGATGGGCTACTTCGCCTTCCGGGCCGCGCCGCTCGGCCCGGTCGGACCGGACGTCGTCACCGCGGTCTTCTACGGCTTCCACCGCGACCGGGTGGCCCGGGCGCTGCCGGACGCCTGGGCGTACACGTCCCCGGAGCGGGCGATCGCGGCCCGGGAGGCGGGGGTCGACGCGGCCCTCGCCGAGCTGGAGGTCCCGGACGCCGGCCTGGCCGAGGCGGCCGAGCTGGCCTGGCGGGCGGCGGCGGCGGCCGGCACCGCCGGCCGCCCGCTGGCTGCGGCGAACCAGGTCCTGCCCCGCTCCGAGAACCCCCGGATCGCGCTCTGGCAGGCCACCTCGGTGCTGCGTGAGCACCGCGGCGACGGCCACAACGCGGTGCTGGTCGCGCGCGGCGTCCGGCCGGCCGAGGCGCACCTGCTCAAGGTCGGCGCCGGCGAGGCCGAGGAGGAGGTGCTGCGGACCGGGCGCGGGTTCTCGGAGCAGGAGTGGGGGCGGACCCGGGCCGGGCTGCGGGAGCGGGGCTGGCTCGACGACGCCGGCGGGCTGACCGCGGCCGGGCGGGCCGAGCACGAGGAGATCGAGGCCGGCACCGACCGGGCCGCCGCGCAGCCCTGGCAGGACCTCGGCCCCACCGACGGCGCCCGGCTGCTGGAGCTGCTCGACCCGCTGGCGGTGGCCGTCTTCCGCACCGGCCTGATCCCGTCGCCGAACCCCGCCGGCCTGCTCTGGACGACCTGATCCTGCGCCCGTCGTGTGCCCGGATGTACGGTTTCGGAGGTGACCGCGGACGGCAGGAGGGTGGCTGGGTGGCCGGTGAGGTGCGGGCGATCGGGGGTGCGCTGAGGGAGATCGTCGCGCTGCGGGGGCGGCGTCTCGTCGGCGCGCACGTACGGCGGGATCCGATCCTGCGGCTCTACACCCGGGCCGGGATCGCCGACCCGTACCCGGTGTACGCCTGGGTCCGGGCGCAGGGGCCGATGCTGCGGCTGCGGCGGGGCGACCGGGCCACCGCGCACTACGACTGCTGCCGGGAGGTGCTGCGCAGCCGGGACTTCGGGGTCCGGATGCCGGGCGATCCGGGGCCGTCCGGGCCGGGTCCGGACGTGCAGCTCGACCTCGGGATGCTGGAGCGGGACCCGCCCGACCACACCCGGCTGCGCCGGCTGGTCGCGCCGGCGTTCACACCGGCCGCGATCGCCCGGCACCGGGCGCTGGTCGAGGCGACGGCGGACCAGCTGCTGGACCGGGCCGTCCGGGCCGGCCGGTTCGACCTGGTGACGGACTACGCGGCGCCGCTGCCGGTCACGATCATCACCGCGCTGCTCGGGCTGGACGGGTCCGACGCGGCCGTGCTGGCCGGGCACGGGGCGGCGATCTCCTCCGCGCTCGACGGGGTCCGCTCGCCCGCGCACCTGCTCGCGGTGATCCGGGCCGCGGGCGCGATCGAGCCCGCGTTCGCCCGGCTGATCGAGGCCCGCCGCCGGGAGCCGCGCGACGACCTGGTCAGCGCGCTGGTCGCGGCCTCCGACGGTGGCCGGCTCACCGCGTACGAGCTGTACGTGACCTGCAGCCTGCTGCTCGTCGCCGGGTTCGAGACGACCGTGAACCTGATCGGGAACGCGGTCTCGGCGCTGCTGGACCGGCCCGAGCTCTGGGCGGCGCTGCGGGACGACCCGGGGCTGGCCGGGGCGGTGGCCGAGGAGGTGCTCCGGTACGACCCGCCGGTGCAGGCGACGTACCGGGTCGCGCAGGTGCCGACCGAGGTCGCCGGGGAGCGGTTCCGGCCGGGGGAGGGGGTGGCGTTGTTCCTCGGCGGGGCGGCGCGGGATCCGGCGGCGTACCCGGACCCGGACCGGGTCCAGCTGCACCGGCCCCGGGCGACGGACCACCTGGCGTTCTCGGCCGGCCCGCACTACTGCGCCGGGGCGCCGCTGGCCCGGCTCGAGGCGGAGGTCGCGCTGCGACGGCTCGTCGAGCGGATGCCGCGGTTGACCCGGGCCGGTCGCGGCCGCTGGCGCCCGGCCACCACGATCCGCGGCTACGCCAGCCTCCCCGTCCGCGCCTGACGCCGGCGGCTCAGCAGGCCATGGCCCGGGAGGTCGCGCCCTCAGGGGTTCCGCCGATGAGCGGACGCGTCTCCTCCTCGACGTGCTCGGGGAAGCGTGCGGTCGTCGCGCTCCGGGTAACTTGCGACCGGACGAGCCGAGGAGGTGACAGGTGACTGCTGGTGGCTTCTCGTCGACACGGCTGGCTCGGGTGCGGGGGCTGCTGGAGCGGCACGTCGAGAGTGGCTTCGTCCCGGGTGCGCTGGCGGTCCTCGCCCGGCACGGCGAGGTGCACGTCGAGGCGACGGGCACGCTCGCGTTCGAGGGCCCGGGGTCGGGGACGCCGATGGCGGGCGACACGATCTGTCGCATGGGTTCGATGTCGAAGCCGATCGTCGCCGCGTGTGCGATGACGCTCGTCGAGGACTGCACCCTGCGCCTCGATGACCCGGTCGACGACCTTCTGCCGGAGCTGGCGGACATGACGGTGCTCGCCGATCCGGACGGGCCGCTGGAGGACACCGTTGCGGCGCACCGCCCGATGACGCTGCGGGATCTGCTGACCTTCACCCTCGGTACCGGCATGGTCCCGGCCGAGCCGGGAACGGTCCCGATCGCCGACGCGATGGGTGTGCTCGGCAGGGCGGCGCCGCCGGCTGAGTGGATGGGCCGGCTCGGCGCGCTTCCGCTCGTCCACCAGCCCGGCGAGCGCTGGATGTACGACACCGCCGCGAACGTGACGGGCGTGCTCATCGCCCGGGCCACCGGCAGGTCGTTCGGGGCGGCCCTGCGCGAGCGGATCTGCGATCCGCTCGGGATGAAGGACACCGCCTTCAGCGTGGCCGGCGGGAGCATCGGCCGGTTGGCGACGGCGTACGAGCGCGACGATGCCGCCACCGGTGGGCCGGTCGTGGAAGACGACGGCCCCGAGGGGCGGTGGAGCCGGCCGCCGGTGTTCGAGAGCGGTGGCGGCGGGCTCGTCTCGACCGCCGAGGACTACCTCGCCTTCGCCTCGGCTCTGCTCGCGGGCGGTGCGCACCACGGCGAGCGGGTGCTGTCGCGGCCGGCGGTGTCGCTGATGACCAGCGACCAGCTGAGTCCGGCGCAGAAGGCGGTCTCCGGGTTCTGGCCGGGATACTTCGACGCCATGGGCTGGGGCTTCGGGATGTCGGTCATCACCCGCCGCACGCACCTCGGCCCGTCGGCCGGCAGCTACGGCTGGTCCGGCTTCTACGGCACCGCCTGGTACAACGATCCCGCCGAAGACCTGACGACGATCCTCGTCATGCAGCGGGCGCACGCAGGCGACCAGAGGCTGCCGAGGTCGCACGACTTCTGGACCGCCGTCTACCAGGCGATCGACGACTGACCGCGGGTCGCCCCGCTACGTGTCAACCGTGAGACGGGTCTCCGTCCAGGAGAACGGCCGTCAGGTCCGGCGGCGCAGGACCCGTCGTGGCCTGGACGCCGCGCGCACGGTGCCATCGCCGCCGGCGGCGCGGTCATCCGAGGGCAGGGGGAGGGGCTGGGGGGCGCCGAGGGAGTAGGTCAGGGTGACCGCGGCGACGGCCTCGGCGGTGAGGAGGCCGACCAGCACGATCAGCTGGAACCGGGCGGCCGACCCGGGGGAGGCGCCGCCGAACAGCGCGCCGACGAACGCGCCCGGCAGCGTGACCAGGCCGACCGTCCGGGTCTGGTCGATCGCGGGCAGCAGCGCTTCCCCGGCCGCCGTACGGACGATGTCGCGGACGGCCTGCCGCGGCGTGGCGCCGAGCGCGAGCCAGCCCTCGACCTCGTCCCGGCGGGTCCGGATGCCGGCCAGCAGCTGCCGGCCGGCCAGCGTGCAGGCGGTCATCGTGCCGCCGAGGGTGATGCCGCCCAGCGCGACGACGTACCGGACGGACAGGTCGACGGCGCCGGTGGCGAACGCGACGACCAGCGTGGTCGACGCGCCGGCCACGCTCGCGGTGAGCACCGCCCGGGTCGCGCCGGGGAAGTCGCGCAGCCGCCGGGCCGCGGTCCGGGTCGCGGTGGCGAGCATGACCACCAGCACGACCGCGGCCGCCGCCGGGAAGCGGAAGACCAGCCCGAGCACGGCGCCGAGCACCGCGAGCTGGACCGCGGCCCGGATCGAGGCCGTCACCACCTGGCGCCGGACCCGCACCCCGTTCGCGGTCAGCGCCCCGGCCGCGGCCCCCAGCAGCAGGAGCAGCGCGACCGCCAGCCGGACGTCCCCCGAGACGGTTCCGCCGAACGGACCGGCGGCGGACACGAGGGGCACGCCGCGACCCTACGGCGGCCAGGCAAGCGCCGGGCAAACCGGCCTGCCCTCAGGAGCGGCCGGCGTAGTCGACGAGCCGGCCCTGCAGCTCCCCGTACGGGTCGGCGGCCGGCACCGCCCGCCCGTCCCGGACGGCCAGCGCGACCTCGGCCGCGGCGTGGATCGCGGCCCGGTACGGCAGCGACCCGGTGCTGACCCGCCGGATCCCCAGGCCGCCCAGCTCGGCCAGCGACCGCCCCGGCACGACCAGCACGTTGACCGGCACCGGGATCGCCCGGGTCAGCGCCCGCAGCACGTCCGGCTCGGTCGCCCCGGGCACGAAGATCCCGTCCGCGCCGGCCGCCACGTACTGCCCGGCGCGGTCCACAGTGGACTCGACCGTCGCCTCCTGGCCCAGCCAGTACGTGTCGACGCGGGCGTTGAGGAAGAGGTCCGGCCGGCGGCGCTTGACCGCGGCGACCTTGGCCGCGTGCGCGGCCGGCGGGACCAGCGCCCCGGCCGTGCTGTCCTCGAGGTTGATCCCGGCCACCGGCAGGTCGGCGACGTAGCCGGCGACCTCGTCCGGGTCGTCGGCGTACCCGTCCTCGATGTCGAGGCTGACAAGGCAGTCCACTGTGGACAGAGCGTGGGCCAGCGCGAGGTTGGCGTCCCGGGTGGTGCGGGCGCCGTCCGGGCGGCCCAGGCCCGACGCGACGCCGAAGCTCGTGGTGCCGACGGCCTCGAAGCCGGCGGCCGCGAACGCCAGCGCGGACGGGACGTCCCAGGCGTTGGGCAGCAGCAGCGGGGTGGTGTCCCGGTGGTGCAGGTCGGCGAACGTCACAGCCATCCCGCCACCGTAGTCACCGGACCTGTCGACACCCGTCGAAAGGCTCGACTCGGGGCGTGGATCCGGCCAGGCTGGGGCGGTGACGTCCGACCGCCTCTCGGCCCGGGAGCTTCTCGCGATCACCGTCGACGACGGCTCGTTCACCGGCTGGGACGAGCCCGTGGACCACTCCGGCGCCGACCCGGCGTACCGGGCCGAGCTGGCCGCCGCGGCCCGGTCCAGCGGCGTGGACGAGGCCGTGCTGACCGGCGAGGCCCGCATCGGCGGCCACCCGATCGCGCTGGTCGTCTCCGAGTTCGGCTTCCTCGGCGGCTCGATCGGGGTGGCGACCGCGGACCGGCTGGTCGCCGCGATCGAGCGCGCCACCGAGCGTGGGCTGCCGCTGCTGGCCGGGCCGGCCTCGGGCGGCACCCGGATGCAGGAGGGCACGCTCGCGTTCGTGCAGATGATCCGGGTCTCGGCCGCGGTCACCGCGCACAAGCGGGCCGGGTTGTCGTACCTGGTCTACCTGCGCCACCCGACCACCGGCGGCGTGCTCGCCTCCTGGGCCTCGCTCGGGCAGCTCACGGTGGCCGAGCCGGGCGCGCTGATCGGCTTCCTCGGCCCCCGCGTGTACGAGGCCCTCTACGGCACGGTCTTCCCGCCCGAGGTGCAGACCGCCGAGCACCTGGCCGAGCGCGGCCTCATCGACGCCGTCGTCGCCCCGGCCGACCTGGCCGTGCTGCTGGCCCGGACGCTGGACGTGCTGTGCGCGCCGCGGGTGGCCGAGGGCGAGGCCCTGCCCGCGGCCGATCCCGCGCTGCCGGCCGGCGACGCCTGGGACTCGATCACCCGCTCCCGCCGGCCCGACCGCCCCGGCATCCGGCGGCTGCTGGACAGCGCGGCCACCAACGTGGTCGCGCTCAGCGGCACCGGCGAGGGCGAGCTGGACCCGGCGCTGGTGCTCGGGCTGGCCCGGTTCGGCCCGGTGCCATGCGTGTTCCTGGGCCAGGACCGCGGCGAGGAGACGCTGGCCCGCCCGCTCGGCCCCGGCGCGCTGCGGGTGGCCCGGCGCGGCATGCGGCTGGCCACCGAGCTGCGGCTGCCGCTGGTCACGGTCATCGACACCGCCGGGGCGGCGCTGTCGGTGGAGGCCGAGGAGGGCGGGCTGGCCGGCGAGATCGCCCGCTGCCTGGAGGACCTCGCCACCCTCGACGCGCCGGTCGTCAGCGTGCTGCTCGGTCAGGGCACCGGCGGGGCCGCGCTCGCGCTGCTGCCGGCCGACCGGGTGGTGGCCGCGCAGCACGCCTGGCTGGCGCCGCTGCCGCCGGAGGGTGCCAGCGCGATCAGGTACCGCGACCTCGACCACGCCGCGGACATGGCCCGGTCCCAGGGCGTCGGCGTCGCCGACCTGTACGCGGCCGGCATCGTGGACCGGATCGTGGCCGAGTCCCCGGACGCGGCCGACGAGCCGGACCGGTTCTGCCGCCGGCTCGGCGCCGTGCTGGCGGCCGAGCTCGGCGCGCTCAGCGGCCGTACGGATCCGGACCGGCTGCGGCGCCGGGCCGCGAAGTTCAGCGGGCGAGCTCCTCGAACTCCGTGACGTTGTCGAGGTCGGTGCCCATCGCGATGTTCGTGACCCGCTCCAGGATCACCTCGACCACCACCGGTACCCGGAACTCCGCCATCAGCTTGCGCGCGGTCTCGAACGCGCCCGGCAGCTCGTCCGGCTCCCGCACCCGGATCGCCTTGCAACCCAGGCCCTCGGCCACCTTGACGTGGTCCACCCCGTACGAGCCGAGCTCCGGGGAGTTGACGTTGTCGAAGGAGAGCTGGACCGCGTAGTCCATGTCGAAGGCCCGCTGGGCCTGCCGGATCAGCCCCAGGTAGGAGTTGTTCACCAGCACGTGCAGGAACGGGATGTTGAACTGGGCGCCGACGGCCAGGCTCTCGACCAGGAACTGGAAGTCGTAGTCGCCCGACAGCCCGACCACGGTCGCGCCCGGGTCGGCCACCGCGACCCCGAGCGCGGCCGGCACGGTCCAGCCCAGCGGGCCGGCCTGGCCGGCGTCGATCCAGTGCCGGGGGCCGTAGACGTGCAGGAACTGGGCACCGGCGATCTGGGACAGGCCGATCGTGGAGACGTAGCGGACGTCCCGGCCGAAGGCCGCGTTCATCTCCTGGTACACCCGCTGCGGCTTGATCGGGACGGTGTCGAAGTCGGTCCGGCGGTGCAGGGTCGCCTTACGCTCCAGGCATTCCGACACCCAGGCGGTGCGGTCGGTCCGCGGCCGGCCGCGGGCGACGTCGACGAGCTGCCGCAGCGCGGCCTTGGCGTCGGAGACCACGCCGTAGTCCGGGGTGAAGATCCGGCCGATCTGGGTCGGCTCGATGTCGACGTGCACGAACGTCCGCCCCCGCCGGTACGTCTCCAGCCCGCCGGTGTGCCGGTTGGCCCACCGGTTGCCGATGCCGAGGACGAGGTCGGAGGCGAGCAGGGTGGCGTTGCCGTACCGGTGGGCGGTCTGGATGCCGGCCATCCCGGCCATCAGCCGGTGGTCGTCGGGGATGGTGCCCCAGCCCATCAGCGTCGGCACCACCGGGACGTCGAGCAGCTCGGCCAGCTCGACCAGCTCCGCGGCCGCGTCGGCGTTGACGATCCCGCCGCCGGCCACGATCAGCGGCCGTTCCGCCGCGGCCAGCAGGTCCAGCACCCGCTCGGCCTGGGCCACGCTCATCGCCGGCTTCTGCACCGGCAACCGCTCGTACGTGTCGATGTCGAAGTCGATCTCGGTCAGCTGGACGTCCAGTGGCAGGTCGATCAGGACCGGGCCGGGACGGCCGGAGCGCATCGTGTGGAACGCCCGCTGCAGCGTGCCGGGCAGCTGGCCGCCCTCCATGACGGTGACCGCGAGCTTGGTCACCGGCGCGGCGATCGCGGCGATGTCGACGGCCTGGAAGTCCTCCTTCTGCAGCTTGGCCACCGGCGCCTGGCCGGTGAGGCAGAGCAGCGGGACCGAGTCGGCCCAGGCCGAGTAGAGCCCGGTGATCATGTCGGTGCCGCCGGGACCGCTGGTGGCCAGCGCGAGCCCGATGTTGCCGGCGGCGGCCCGGGAGTAGCCCTCGGCCATGTGCACGGCGCCCTCGACGTGCCGGCCCAGGTAGTGGGTGATGCCGCCGCTGGCCCGCATCGCCGAGTAGAACGGGTTGATCGCGGCGCCGGGCACCCCGAACGCGGTGTCGACCCCCTCCTTGAGCAGGATCGCCACCGCGGCGTCGACCGCGCGCATCCGGGTCATGACCGGCCTCCGTCCCCGGCCGCATCCCGGCCGGACAGCTGTCGTACGAGCAGGAGCAGGGCGCCGTGGTCGAGCGCCCCGTGGCCCTGGGCGCGCAGGGACGCGAGCAGCCCGGCGACGTGGCCGCCGAGCGGGAGGGCCACCCCGGCCTCGCGGGCGGCGGCGGTGACGATGCCCATGTCCTTGTGGTGCAGCTCGACCCGGAAGCCGGGGGTGAACTCGCCCGCGATCATCCCGGGCGCCTTGCGATCCAGTACGGCGCTGCCGGCCAGGCCGCCGGACAGCACCTGCACGGCCGGGCCGGGGTCGACGCCGTGCGCGTCCAGGAACACCAGCGCCTCGGCCACCAGCTCGAGCGTGCCGGCCACGAGCAGCTGGTTGGCAGCCTTGACGGTCTGGCCGGAGCCGGCCGGGCCGACCCGGACGACCGTGCTGCCCATCGCCGCCAGCAGCGGGCGGGCCCGCTCGACGTCGTCCTCGTCGCCGCCGACCATGATCGACAGCGTCCCGGCGACGGCGCCGGCCTCACCGCCGCTGACCGGCGCGTCGACCACGGCCAGCCCGCGGGACCGGCCCTCCGCGGCCAGCCGGGCCGCGACGTCGGGGCGGATCGTGGAGCAGTCGACGTGCAGGGTGCCCGGCTTGGCGTGCGTGTAGATGCCGTCCTCGCCGAGCGCGACGGCCTCGACGTCCGGGCTGTCCGGCAGCATCGTGATCACCACGTCGGCGCCGGCGACCGCCTCGGCCACGCTGGTCGCGGCCCGCCCACCGGCCGCGGCGAGCCGCTCGACCGCGGCCGGGCTGCGGTTGTAGCCGGTGACCTCGTGCCCGGCGGCGAGCAGGTTCGCCGCCATCGGCGCGCCCATGATGCCGAGGCCGACGAACGCGACGGCGGTCACGAGCGCACCTGCGTCGCGCCGGCCGGCAGCCAGCCGAAGCTGTCCGCGGACGGGCCCTCGGGGACGTACTCCAGGCTGAACCAGCCGTCGTAGCCGGCCGCGGTCAGGGCGTCGAGGTAGGCCGGGATCGGCAGCGTGCCGGTGCCGGGCTGGTGCCGGCCGGGCGCGTCCGCGATCTGCACGTGCCCGACCTCCCCGGCGTGCGCGGCGATCATCGCGGGGACGTCGTCGCCGTTGACGGACAGGTGGTAGAGGTCGGCCAGCAGCCGGACGTTCTCGCAGCCGTGCACGGCCCGGACCTCGTCGATGACGGCGAGCACGTCGGCCGCGGTCTTCAGCGGGTACGCCGGGACGCCGCTGACCGGCTCCACCAGCACGGTCGCGCCGATCCGGGCCGCGGCGGCGGCCGCGTAGGCCAGGTTGCCGACGGCCAGCGCGTCCTGTTCGGCCGGGTCGGCCCCGGGCAGCCGGTTGCCGTAGAGCGCGTTGAACGCGGGCACGTCCAGCTGCCGGCCGATCGAGACCGCGACCGCGACCCCGGCCCGGAACTCCTCGCTGCGGCCGGGCCAGGACACCAGCCCGCGCTCGCCCGCGGCCAGGTCCCCGGCGACGAAGTTGAGCCCGGCCAGCCGGACGCCGGCGTCGCGGACCGCGGCGACGAACTCCGCGACGGCCGAGTTCGTCGGCACCGCCCGGTCGAAGGGCCACCAGAACTCGACCGCCTCGAAGCCGGCCGCCCGCGCGGCCGCCGGCCGGTCCAGCAGCGGCAGCTCGGTGAACAGGATCGAGCAGTTGACCAGGTAGCGGGGAGCCATCGTCTCTTCCGCCCATCGGTTTCCGTATTGTGGAATACTGTTTCTGACTAATGGAAAAGTACGAGAGGCCGACACTCACGTCAAGGCGGGGACCGATGGATACTGACCGGGTGGGGACTCCGGGCCCGGACGGCGGAGGCGGCGTCCAGTCGCTCAACCGGGCGTTCGACCTGCTGGAACGGCTGGCCGACGCGGGCGGCACGCTGGGCGTCTCCGAGCTGGCCGCCGCGACCGGGCTGCCGCTGCCGACCATCCACCGGCTGCTGCGCTCGCTGACCATCAGCGGGTACGTCCGCCAGGAGCAGTCCCGGCGGTACGCGCTGGGTGGCCGGCTCATCCGCCTCGGTGACGCCGCCAGCCGCGCGCTCGGGGTCTGGGCCGTGCCGCACCTGCGCCGGCTGGTCACCGAGGTCGCCGAGACCGCGAACATGGCGATGCTCGACGGCGACGCCGCCGTCTACGTCGCCCAGGTCCCCTCGCCGCACTCGATGCGGATGTTCACGGAGGTCGGCCGGCGGGTGCTGACCCACTGCACCGGCGTGGGCAAGGCGCTGCTGTCCCAGCTGGAGGACGCCGAGGTGCTGGAGCTGGTCCGCCGGGCCGGGCTGCCGGCCCGGACCGAGCACACGATCACCACCCCGGACCGGCTGCTGGGTGAGCTCGCCCGGATCCGGGACCAGGGGTACGCCCTCGACGAGGGCGAGCAGGAGATCGGCGTCCGCTGCCTGGCCGTGCCGGTCGACGGCGGGCCGGGGCGGATCGCGGTCTCGGTGTCCGGGCCGTCCGGGCGGCTGACCGAGGAGCGGATCCCGGAGATCGTGCCGGTGCTGCACCGCGTCGCCAAGGAGCTCGGCACCGAGCTGCGCCGGGAAGCCCTTCCCGGCTGACAACCGGAGCCGGGTGGTGCGCGTCCTGTTGGCAACGACAGGTGCGAGCACAGGGGGAACCGGCTATGAGTACGAGCCTGCAGACACCGCGGCGGCCACCGACGCGGCGCGCTTCTCACTGGTGGATCGCGGTCGCGGTCGCGGCGGTGGTGGGGATCGTGCTGGTCGCGGTCGCTCAGCTCCGCGCCCCCTCCTCGGCTCCGTCCTCGGCTCTCGGTACGGGCTCGGCCGCGGGATCGCCTCCGGCGGCGGGGTCGGCGGCGGGGTCGGGCGCCGCGGGCTCGGCCGTCCCCGGTTCCGCGGCCGGGGTGCCTGCGGCCGGTTCCGGGGCCGGGGCGCCGGCGGTCGGGGTGCCGGCGTCTCCGGCAGGCGGGGCGGCGCCGGCCGTGCGGGCGGTTCAGTGGCTGTGGCCGTTCGCGGACCAGCGGGACGTCGCGGCCTGGCAGCGGGCCCACCGCGAGGGCGGTCACCAGCCCTGGCACGGCGACCCGGCCGCGACCGCGCTCGGGTTCGCCGGCCACCTCGGCTACCCCGCCCTCGACCGGGTCGTCCGGTCCACAGTGGACGGCGCCGAGGCCTACGTCGCGGTCGGGTTCCGGCAGCCGGACGGGAGCCTGCACACCGCGGCCGACGTGCACCTGGTCGCGATCGGCCGCGGCGCGGACCGGGCCTGGGAGGTCGTCGGCACCCGGGACACCACGCTCACCCTGACCACGCCCGCGTACGGCGCGACGGTGCGGTCACCGATCACCGTCGGCGGCCGGATCACCGGCGTGGACGAGCGCGTCGTGGTCACCCTGCACACCGGCACCGCGACCGTGCCCGGCACCGCCGCGACCGAGGCCGGCGGCGAGAACACCGGGTGGTCGGTGCCGGTCCGATTCGGCGCCGCCGCAGGAACCCTGATCACCGTCGCGGCCGCGACCGGCGGTCACGTCGCCGCGGTCGAGCGCTTCGCCGTCACCGCGATCCGCGTCGCGCCGTAGGGTGGACCGCCCGGCCGGACCCCTCGTGCCGGCCGGGCGATCGATCCGTCCACTGTGGACTACGGCGTGGACGGAGGCAGCGTGGTCGGCGCGGCCGGCGGCGGCACCGGGCTGGTCGCGGACCCGGTCGGCGACGGGACGGGCGACGACGGCGGCACCGGGCTCGGCGACCCGGCCCCGGACGGCGCCGCGGGGCTCGATCCCGGGGCGGTCCCCGACGGCCCGGAGGATCCCGACGGCCCGGAGGATCCGGACGGCCCGGGTGACGTGCTGCCGGACGGGGCCGGCGCGGGCGAGGTCGCCGGCGCCACGGTCCGCCCCTGCGCGGGCGCGATCACCTGCGGCAGCTGCACGATCGCCGGCCCGGGCGCGGACAGCAGCGCCGCCACGATGCCGACGCCGACGAGCGTCCCGGCCGCGGCGCCGGCCGCGATCCCGGCGGCGACCACGCGCCGGTCCCGCAGCCACTCGGTCTTGCGCCGCTCGCCCAGGTCCGGCGGCAGGGTGGCCCGCTGCGCGGCCAGGCTGTTGACCGGCGCCGCCGCCAGCCCCAGTGTCGGCACCAGCAGCAGCCCGGCCAGCAGCGGCCCGGCGTAGCTGTCGAACCGGGTCAGCCCGGCCACGATCCCGGCCAGCCCGAGCAGCGCGAGCCCGGTCTCGGCCCAGTTGGCCCGGATCGCCGTCCACCAGGAGGTGCGTTCGGTGCTCTTGGGCGTACGCAGGAACTCGGCCTTGCGCGCGTACAGGCCCTGGACGGAGGCGCGGGCGACGACCAGCGTGGTCGACTGCCAGATGAGGAACGCACCGACCGCGTCCCGCCAGGAGGCGCCGGTGCCGCGCCGCAGCAGCGCGACCGCCCGCAGCAGGCCGAGCGCGACCAGCACCGGCACGGTCGCGACCACGAACGCGGTGAGCTTGCGGAACAGGTCCCCGCCGCCGGCGGCCAGGTTGACCGCGCCGACCAGCAGCAGCAGGAAGAACGCCAGCCCGAGCAGGTCGCCGTACCACTGCACGGCGCCGGAGAAGTACGCCCAGCGCTGGGCCGGGCCGAGCTCGTTGTCGGCGGACCGTCGGCCGGGCAGCATCGAGCGCCAGTGCATCCGCAGGATCTGGATCCCGCCGAAGCACCAGCGGTAGCGCTGGCTCTTCAGTGCCTCGAACGTCAGCGGCATCACGCCGCGGCCGAAGGACTCGTCCACGTGCAGCCCGGACCAGCCGGCCCGCAGCAGCCGCAGCGACAGCTCGGCATCCTCGGTGATGCACCACTCGTCCCAGCCGCCGACGTCCTCCAGCGCGGACCTGCGGATCAGGCCCATGGTGCCGGCGAAGATCGCGCCGTCGTGCTCGTTGCGGGACGGCTGCGAGATCGCGAAGAAGTAGGCGTAGGAGTAGTAGAGCCGGCGGAAGTACGAGGCCTGCTCCCAGTCCCGGTAGTCCTGCGGCGCCTGGATGAAGCCGACCTTCTCCTCGGCGAACAGCGGCGCGCACCGACGCAGGAAGTCCGGCTCCAGCTGGTAGTCCGAGTCGACCACGCCGACCAGCTCGGCCCGCGAGTCGGTGTACTCGCGCAGCGCGACGTTCAGCGCGCCGGACTTGTAGCCGGGCCAGTCGGCCAGGTGCAGGAACGTCACCCCGTGCTCGGTGCACCAGTCCGCGACCGGCCGCCAGAGCTCCTCGTCGTCGGTGTTGTCGTCGATGACGACGATCTCGTAGTTCGGGTAGTCTAGCCGCAGCAGGGAGTTCAGCGTCGCGATGACCATCTCGGGCGGCTCGTTGTGGGCCGGTACGTGCAGGCTGACGAACGGCATCGCGTCCGCCCGCGGGGTGTCCTTGGTGACCCGGCGGCGCCAGCGCTCGGTGCCGAGCGCGTCGCACAGCTCCCAGAGGTACGCGCAGGCCAGCACGCCGGCGACGACCTCCAGCACCCAGAGCACCACGCCACCGGACGTGCCGAACGCACCGAGCCCGCTGATCAGCGTCCAGTGCAGGATGAACACCAGGTACGCGACGAAGAGGAACACGCTGGCCGACCAGCACAGGTGCGCGCGGGCGTTCCAGCGCCGGGTGGCGGGCAGCCAGACCAGGCCGGCCAGCACGACCGCGGCGGTGGCGGCGACCAGGTTCGTCCGGACCACGTGCATCCCGGCCAGCGCGGCGGCGACGACCGCGGCCAGCACGGCGGTGCCGAGCAGGGCCAGCACCAGCCGGCGGGTCGCGGGCCAGGTCCCGCTCACCCGGGCCCGGGACCGTACCGGGACGAACAGCGCGGCCGAGCTGACCGGCGCCGCGATGAGGCCGGCCAGCAGGATCGCTGCGAGCATGAGCACCCTTCCGTCTGGTCCGTCCACAAGGGACGGCGCGTCTCCAACCGTCCCTTCGGGACGGAGCCCCGTTCACTTGCAGGACGGACGCCCGTCCATCAGGACGGAGTCCCGTCCGTGCGGACGGGCTCCGTCGGGTGGGACGGAGGTCCGTCCACTGGGGACGGTGGCGGCGACGGTCGGGCAGGGTGGAACCGGGACGGGGGGCGAGACGCGGGGCGAGTGCGTCGGGCCGTCCGGGTACCGAGCTCCCGGACGCGTCGGCCGCCGTCGTCGTCCCGCGCCGGTCGCGGCGCGGAACCCTTACCAGTAAGGGACTGCGCGGCGCCCGGCCCGTGACGCGGTTGGGCCGAATTCATTCGCTGTGCCGCCGGTCACTCCCTGCGGGAGCGACCGACCCGAACTACTTGATCTTGCGTCGGTAGCGGCGTTCCTGCACCACCGGCGCAGGTTGCACGAGCCGGCGCTCCTCGATGACCGCACCGGGTGCGGCCGGGCGCTCCGTGACGACCTCGCGGCCAGGGGCGACCTGCCGCTCGACCACGGGGGAGGCCCGGACCAGCGCCCGGCGCCGGGGGCCCCAAACCACCAGCGACAGGACGAACCCGACGATCCCGACCAGCATCAGGATCACGCCGACGACGTCCAGGTCCAGCCCGGACACGCTGACGTTCGTGGCGAACGTCAGGATCGCGCCGATCGCGAAGAGGAAGAGACTGACGGCGATGCCCATCGAGGTTCCTTCCGGAAGGGGCCGCCCCACGCGGCTCCGCTCACAGGTCTGTTACCCATCCGTCCGAGCTCGCCAACCCGGGTCTGCTGGGATGTAGAGAACGGGGGATCGGCTCCGACGTCCCCACTGCACGGCCGCGAGGGACGCGGCCGCCGAAGGAGGACCCGATGAAGTACGTGATCCTGATCCACGCCAACCCCGACCCGTGGGGCCACCCGACCTCGATCTACACCGCCGAGGGCCGGGCGCTGCCGCAGGAGCAGCACGACCGGATGGACAAGGAGTTCGACGCGCTGCTGGAGGAGATCTCGGCCTCCGGGGAGTTCGTCACGGCCGAGGCGCTGGCCGACCCGGCCGCCTCGACGATCTACGGCTGGACCCCGGAGGGCCACGTCGCCACCGACGGGCCGTACGCGGAGGCCAAGGAGCAGCTGGCCGGGTTCTTCCTCATCGACGCCGCGAGCCGGGAGCGGGCCGAGGAGATCGCCGCGCAGTTCGCCGGGCCGGGCAGCGTGGTCGAGCTGCGCCCGGTGATGTGGCCGGGTGGCGAGGACCAGTGAGCCCGCGGCGGTGAGCGAGGCCGGTCTGGAGGACGTGTGGCGCCGGTGCGCGCCGCTCGTCCTGTCCGCCCTCGTCCGCCGCTACGGCGACTTCGACACCTGCGAGGACGCCGTTCAGGAGGCGCTGCTGGCGGCGGCGCGGCAGTGGCCGGCCGAGGGGATGCCGGACAACCCGCGCGGCTGGCTGATCCGGGTCGCCTCCCGGCGGCTGATCGACGGGCGCCGGGCCGAGCGGTCCCGGGCCGACCGGGAGCAGCGGGTCGGCCCGGTCGAGGAGGTCCTCGTCCCCGACCGGGACGACTCGCTCACGCTGGTGCTGCTGTGCTGCCACCCGGCACTGAGCCGGCCGTCCCAGGTCGCGCTGACGCTGCGGGCGGTCGGCGGGCTGAGCACGGCCCAGATCGCGCGGGCCTTCCTGGTCCCGGAGGCCACGATGGCGCAGCGGATCAGCCGGGCCAAGATCCGGCTGCGGCAGGTCGGGGCGCGTTTCACGGTGCCGGCGGCCGAGCAGCTGCCGGGCCGGGTCGCGGCGGTGGCCCAGGTGCTCTACCTGATCTTCACCGAGGGCCACACCGCGACCACCGGGGCCGCGCTGACCGACGTCTCGCTGGCCACCGAGGCGATCCGGCTGACCCGCCGGCTGCACGCGCTGCTGCCCGCGGACGGCGAGGTCGGCGGGTTGCTGGCGCTGATGCTGCTGACCGACGCGCGGCGGGCGGCCCGGACCCGCCCGGACGGCTCGCTGGTCCCGCTGGCCGAGCAGGACCGCTCGCGCTGGGACCGGGACCTGATCGCCGCGGGCGTCCGGCTGGTGGAGGCGGTGTTGCCGGCGGGCCCGGTCGGGCCGTACCAGCTGCAGGCGGCGATCGCGGCCGTGCACGCCGAGGCGCCGCGGGCGCGGGACACCGACTGGATTCAGATCGAGACCCTCTACCGGATGCTCGAGACGCTCACCCCGGGTCCGGTGGTCACGCTCAACCACGCCGTCGCGGTGGGCGAGGTCGACGGCCCGCAGGCCGCGCTGGCGATGCTGGCCCCGCTGCTGACCGACCGGCGGCTGCGTCATCACCACCGGCTGCACGCCGTACACGCGCACCTGCTGGAACGGGCCGGCCGGGTCGAGGAGGCCCGGACCGCGTACGCGACCGCGGCCCGGCTGGCGACCAGCATCCCGGAGCAGCGCTACCTCAACGCCCGCGCCCGGCGATGAGGTCGAGCGAGACCTGCCAGAGGCGGTCGGCGGCAACCGGATCCAGCGCGTGGTCCGCGACGCCGCGGCGTACGCCGGGCCGGTGCGGGCCGGCCTCGGCGCAGTCCTCGAAGTAGCGGCCGGTGACGCCGGCGACCAGCGGGGAGGCGGCCAGCAGCGCCGAGGTCGCCGCGCCCTGCGGGATGTCCTTCACCGAGACCGCGCTGGCGGCCGAGTTCGCCTCGAACGTGGCCGGCACTCCCGTGGTTTCTTGGTCGTCTCGCCGGT